>JAFSXP010000175.1 GCA_017443965.1 Oscillospiraceae bacterium | reverse complement strand
ATCGCCTTCGTGCGGGAGGTGATCGCCTTTTCGATGCACGCGGGCGAGATGCACCACGTGTTCGGATCGACGTCGACCAGCACCGGGATCGCGTTGACGTCCAGCACGGAAGACGCCGTCGCCTGCCAGGTCGAGCCGGGCACGATGACCTCGTCGCCGGGACCGACGCCGAGCGCCTCGAGCGAAAGCTTCAGCGTGTGGGTGCCGTTCGTCATGTTGATGGCGTACTTGCTGCCGATGAACTCGGCGAACTTCTCTTCAAATTCGACCTGCTTCGGGCCGCCGGTGCCCCAGTTTTCGCTGCGGACGACGTCCTGCACCGCGTCAAGCTCCTCCTGCCCCCAGATCGGGAAGCCGTGGTGGTTCGTGCGGATGTTCAGCGTGCCGTACGGCGTGCCGCCCAAAAGTGCCAGATTGCTCATGTGACCGTCCTCCTGTTTTTTGTTTTGACACGTCCATTATAGAATTGCAAAACGGAAAAGTCAATAGTTTCCAAGCCACTTTTGTATTTTTTATATAAAAAAGTTTTTGCGATACAAGAGCGCACTCTTTTTGAGCGCGCTCTGTGTGGTTTTATGCGTAATCAAACGGCGGATCGCCGTGCATATCCGCCAGAACGTCCAGGAACTGATGCAGCAGCACGAAGTCCGCGTCCGCCTGCAGCGGCGCCTCGGCGAACTTGTAGTTGCTGACCTCGTAGCCGCCGCGCACCTGTTCGGTCTGCGTGGGCAGATATTTCTCGAAGCCGTTCGTGACGGAGACGCCCATCGTGAAGCGGTAGGGGCTGTATTTACGCAGCATCAGCGTCGTTTCGGAAAACAGCTCGAACGGCGTGAAGCAGAATGCCGCCGCGTCGCCCAGCGTGACGACAGCCGCCTCGACGTCGCGCGATTCGGGGGACTTCTCCCCCGTCTCGTAGCGCTGCTTGCAGCGGCGCATATAGTTCGCCTTCAGACCCGCGGTCTTCTTGGTAGGCTCGCCCTCCAGCGACTGCAGATACGCGTCGATCTCCGCCTCCGGCGGCATCGGACGCACATCGAAATGCAGCTTCGTCGGGCGGAAGCACAGCGCGCCGGTCTCATACGCCGCCGTGTCCAAAGACGCGGCGATGCGCACCGCCTCCTGCGCGGCAAAGCCGCCCAGCTCCTCCATCATGGCGACGTCGCCGGTTGTCTTGCCGTTCGGAAGCCGCGGTCCGACGTCGCCGATGCTGCCGCACCAGAGCGCCGTCGTGACGCCGTACCGTTCCTCCAGCCGGTCGAGCATGATCCCCGCCCAGTCGCGCGAGATCACCTGCGCGTGCCCCGCGGCGGTGCCGTGGCAGCCGTAGTAGACCATCCGGAAGATGCTCTCCTTCGTCTCGCGGTTGCGGAAGTGGACAAAGATCATGTCCTTGTCCTGCGGTCCCCACGGGTTCTGCCCGAGCTTGACCTTTCCGTTCAGCTTGCGCTCGCGGCGGTTGACGCCGATCTCGGTCTGCCCCTTGGCGACGGCGTATTCCGCGGGCGCGAGGGACGCGACCGCCTGCTTCGCCGCCTCGACGATGCCGGGCACGAAGATGCTGTCGAAATACGGCTTGTCGCGGCTGCCCCAAAGGGTGCCGAGCCCCGCGACGTTGGGACCGGTGTGGTTGTGGATGCCGGACAGCAGCACGCGCTCGGGCGTGGTGCCGCACGCCTCGGCGACGGGGACGCGCACCTCGGGCGCGAACGGCGTGCCCAGCTCGCAGATGGAGATCGAGATCAGCAGCAGCGGCGGATTAACGCCGTCGGACAGCGCCAGCGCCTTGGCGTCCAGCCGGTCGTGGACGGCGGTGCTGAAAATATCGTTGCTGTAGCCGTACAGATGACCGCCGACCTCCGGCGTGATGTCCGCGCGTCCGCAGCCTGCAAATAGCTTTCCTTCCATATCAGCCGTTCGCCTTCTCCTTCAGCAAAAATGCCTCCGCCTCCGCGTTCCACAGACCGTGCGTCTTGTCGGTCAGCTCGGCGAGCTTGGCGTAGAACGGATCGGTCTTGCCGAGCTCGGCAAAATCGGCGATGGCGGTCAGCGGCATGTCGACGTGCGTGTAGATCAGCTTCTTGCCGCCGGGGATCTTCGGCAGGTTCAGCGTGGTGTCCTTCGCCGCGTTCAGACCGCCGACATGGGTGACCATGAACGCGGGCGTCAGCTTGCCGGACGAGATCATGTCCAGGCATTCCTTCAGATCGTTCGCGTTGGAGCCGGCGCTGCCCATGATGTGCGTCCCGGCGTAGTGGATGTTATAGAGGTTGATCTTTGCGGCAAACTCATGGTCGGCGGGGCCGGAGAAGAAGTTCATGCAGCCGTCCGTGCCGAGCACGCTGTCGCACAGCTCCACGACCGCGGGCACCGGCGCGAAGACGAACGCGTCGTCGTAGCCCTTGCCGCCGGTGAAGTCCAGCAGCACCTTCTTGGCGTCGATGTCGCGCGTGTTGACGTAGTGCAGCTCGATGCCGTACTTCGCCGCCTCTTCCTTCGTCAGCAGCTTCGCCGCGCGGTCGAGACGCCCCTGGTCGATGTCGGTGATGACCAGCAGTCCCGGGCGGCGCTCGCAGTGGATCGTATAGTCGATCGCGGCAAGTCCCATCGGACCGACCGCCGCCATCATGACCATATTGCCGCCTTTTTTGATGCCCATTTCATGCGCGTAGACCTCTTTGGTCGGGATGTGGAACATCGAATGGCTGGCGCAGCAGACGCAGGCGAGCGGCTCGGCAAGCGACGCGCCGAAGAAGGCGTCGCCCTCGTAAGCCAGCAGGCAGCCCTGCTCCATGACCTCGTGCGGGAAGATGACGTAGGTGGCGTCGCCGCCGCACAGACCGAACGAATAGCCGAGGTCGCGGTTCTGACCGGGCAGATTCAGCGCGGGCTGTACCGCGAACTTCTGACCGGGCTTAAACTGATCCTTCCACTTTTCGCCGACCGCGACGATCTCGCCGCAGAACTCATGCCCGATGATGATCGGGTTGACATCAACATTGTCGGGCACGCGCTTGTGCGAGCCGCCCTGCTCCGCCGCCTTGTAGGAGCTCATGCAGATGCTGTCGGACACGACCTTGCCCAGCACCTCGTCCGGCTGCAGCGCAGGAAGCTCGAACTCCTCCAGCCGCAGATCCTCGACGCCGTAAAGACGCAGCGCTTTCGTTTTCATGACAAAACCCTCCATGTATTAAAAGTGTGTTTGTATTTCTTAAAATGTGCCGAGTTTCTCGTACTGCCGGTCACCCAGATAGCGGCGCAGCAGGTCCATGCTGTCGCGGCGGGAATAGCGGTACTCGGAATATGACGACGGCTCGGGCGTTTTCGTCTCATCCGGCGAGATGCGCTTTTTGCGGTACTCGGACGCGGTGCAGCCGAATTTTTTCTGGAACATGCGGTTGAGATATTTGTTGTCGGAAAAGCCGCACTCCATGCAGATATCCACCAGATACAGGTTCGGGTCCTTCATCAGGATCAGCGCCTTTTCCAGCCGCAGGCGGCTGAGATACTCCTGGAACGTCATGTCGAACGTATCGTGGAAGAAATGCGAAAGATACGTCGGCGTGATGCCCTCGCGCTCGGCGAGGTCGGGCAGCATGATACGTTCTTTATAGTGCTGGTCGATGTACGTCGTGATGCTGCGGATGCGCGCGGTACGGCGCTTGCGCAGCGCATACTCCTGATCGTCGATCAGCGTGTAGGGCAGCCCGTCCAGCAGACGGTGCATCAGCAGGCTGACCGTGCTGACGCACGCGAACTGGAAAAACGGCTTCTCCTGCAGAAAGCAGATCGCCGTGCGAAGCAGAAGAGAACGGATCTCCTCCAGCCGCTCGGGCGGCAGAACGTCGTTGATGAGCGTCGCGCCGAACTCCAGATTGTGCAGCTGCGGGAAATACTCTTTACAAAAGTGATTGGAGATCTGCACCGACAGGATCTGCAGCGGCTCTGTATTGTCGGATGCGATCTCGTGCGGCTCGTAGGGGCTGAACAGCGCGATCGAACCTTCGCTGACGGAGATCTCGCCGCCGCGGCAGCGGATCTTCGCGCTCCCCTTGAGGATCAGGTCCAGCTCAAAATCGCTGTGCTCGTGCATGTTGCGAAACAGGATATTGACCAGGAAAATGTGCAAGTGGCTCATCTTGTCATATCGGATGACTTCGAACTCCGACTGACGCGCAGTTTCCATGTCCCCACCTCCTCCGCTACCAGTGTACCACGATGCGCGCAACATCACAAGTACCCACGCAGAAAAGTCCAGTAAAAATCGCAACTTTGTCATTGTAATTCCGGGCGGTTGCCTGTACTATAAAAACAGGAAATCCAGAGAGGCGGCCTCTCGATCCAATCTATTTTATCGTTCTAATAACGAAAGGAGAAACACTATGGCTACTTTCCGCTTCACCGCAGGCCCGTGGAACATCCACGAGGGCAACGAGACCTTCGGCCCCGGTCACCGCAAAAGCGTCCCCCTTGAGGAAAAAATGAAGAAATATGCCGAGATCGGCATGTCCGGCATGCAGTTCCATGACGACGACGCTGTCCCCGACATGAACAACATGACCGAAAAGCAGATCGTCGACTACGCGAAAGACGTCAAGGCGATGCTGGACAAGTACGGTCTGTTCGCCGAGTTCGTCGCGCCCCGTCTGTGGTTCGACTTCCACACCAACGACGGCGGCTTCACCGCCTCCCGCAAGGAGGACCGCGAGTTCGCACAGTGGCGTGCCCGCCGCTCCTGCGACATCGCCAAGGCGCTCGGCACCAACAAGATCCAGTTGTGGCTCGCGCGTGAGGGCACCCTCTGCGCCGAGGCGAAGGATCCCTGGGTCAGCACCATCCAACTGCGCGACGCCTTCAACGACATCCTGACCTACCGCGACGACGCGCTGATCCTGGTCGAGCCGAAGCCCAACGAGCCCGTCGACCGCTCCATCTGCGGCACCGCCGGCCACGCGCTGGCAGTCGGCGCGACGACCGTCGACCCCAACCGTGTCGGTCTTTGCATCGAGTCCGCGCATTCCATCCTCGCCGGTCTGGATCCCGCGAACGACATGGGCTTCGCCCTTGCGTTCAACAAGCTGTGGGGCGTCCATCTGAACGACCAGAACGGCATGAAGTACGACCAGGACAAGTCCTTCGGCGTCGACAACCTGCGCAACGCGTTCAACCAGGTCCGCGTGCTGTACGAAAACAACTTCGGTGACCGCGGCAACTTCGAGTGCGTCGGCCTTGACGTCAAGGCGATGCGCACCCAGCCCGACGAGGACTGCTACCGTCACCTGATCAACTCCAAGCGCATCTTCGAGCTGCTGCTGGAGAAGGTCAAGCAGTTCGACTACAAGTTCCGCGACGAGTGCATCAAGACCCAGAACTTCGAGAAGCTCGAGATGTATGTCATGGAGCTGCTCATGGGCGTCGCGTAAGTCAAAACATTCTGCGGATTTGCGGATGCACTTGCGGCATCCGCAAATCTTATGTTACAATGTTGACAGCAACAAACAAGGAGGCATGCAGCATGGCAAAGCGCAGCGGCATCTGCGTCGCGGGCAACATGATCGTCGACATCACCTATCCGGTGGACGTCATGCCCAGAAGCGGCGAGCTTGTCCCCATCACGGGCGATCCCATCCGCACCACGGGCGGCGCGGTCAACAACGTCATCGTCGGTCTGGCGAAGATGGATCCGCAGCTCCCCCTGCAGGCGGTCGGCCGCATCGGCAGGGACAGCGAGGGCGAGCTGACAAAAAACTATCTGGGACAGTTCCAGAACATCGACCTCTCCTGCGTCAAGGAGGACGGCATCACGTCGTTTACGCTCGTCATGAGCGAGAATATCACCCGTCAGCGGACGTTCTTCACGTTCGGCGGTGCGGGCGACAAGTTCTGCGAGGCGGACATCGACTGGGACAAGATCACGGCAAATATCTTTCACATCGGCTACATCCTGCTGCTCAAGACGCTCGATGAGAGCGATCCCGAGTACGGCACCAAGATGGCGCGCCTTCTGAAGAGCGCGAAGGATCACGGTCTGAAGACCTCGATCGACGTGGTGACCGAGGCGGGCGACCGCTTCAAGAAGCTGGTCACGCCGGCGATGAAGTACGCCGACTACTGCGTCATCAACGAGATGGAGGCGCAGTACACCACCGGCGTCAATCTGCGCGACGACGACGGCACGCTCCATCCCGAGAACATGGAAAAGGCGCTGAAGAAAATGAAAGAACTCGGCGTTTCCACGTGGGCGGTCATCCACTGCCCCGAGGGCGGCTGGGGTCTGGACAAAAGCAACAAGTTCGTGTAT
>JAFSXP010000014.1 GCA_017443965.1 Oscillospiraceae bacterium | reverse complement strand
TCTACTCCATGTTCGAAAGCGGGCTGACCCACGCCAACCCGTACAAAAAGTGCGCCACCGCCGTCGGCGACGTGCTGGGCAAGTACCACCCGCACGGCGACGTGTCCGTTTACGATGCGCTCGTGCGTCTCGGGCAGGACTTCTCGATGCGCTATCTGCTGATCGACGGGCACGGCAACTTCGGCTCGGTCGACGGCGATCCCCCCGCAGCGTACCGCTACACCGAGGCGAGATTAAGCCGCATGGCGGACGAGATGCTGCGCGACATCGACAAGGACACCGTTTCCTGGGACCCGAACTTCGACGAGAGCCGCAAGGAGCCGCGCGTACTGCCGAGCCGCTTCCCGAACCTGCTGGTCAACGGCTCCAGCGGCATCGCGGTCGGCATGACGACGAATATCCCGCCGCACAACCTGCGCGAGGTCATCGGCGCGGCGGTCTGCATCCTCGACGATCCCGAAGCGACGCTCGAGGATCTGATGCAGCACATCAAGGGCCCGGATTTCCCGACGCGCGGGATCATCATGGGCAGAAGCGGCATCAAAAAGGCGTACGAGACGGGCAGAGGGCACATCCGCGTCCGCGCCCGAACGGAATTTGAGGAGATGAAGGACGGCAGGACGCGCATCGTCGTGACGGAGCTGCCGTATCAGGTCAATAAGAGCGCGCTGGTCAAGAACATCGTCGACCAGGTCAAGGAAAAGCGGCTCGAGGGCATCAGCGACCTGCGCGACGAATCCGACCGCAACGGCATGCGCGTGGTCATCGAGCTGAAGCGCGACGCGAACGCACAGGTGGTGCTCAATCACCTTTTGGCGCAGACGCAGATGCAGACGACGTTCTCGGTCATCATGCTGGCGCTGGTGGACAACCAGACGCAGCCGCGCGTGCTCAATCTGCGGCAGATGCTCGACGAGTATCTGACGTTCCAGGAGGAGATCATCGTCCGCCGGACGCAGTTCGATCTCGGCAAGGCGCTCGAGCGCGCCCATCTGCTGGAGGGACTGCTGATCGCGCAGGACAACATCGACGAGGTCATCAAGATCATCCGCGAGAGCTACGACGACGCGAAGGAAAACCTGATGGCGCGCTTCGGTCTGGACGACGTGCAGGCGCAGGCGATCCTCGATATGCGCCTGAAGCAGCTGCAGGGGCTCGACCGCGAGAAGCTGCAGACCGAGTACGACGAGCTGGAAAAGAAGATCGCGTACTACCGCGAGCTTTTAGCCAGCCCCGCCATGATCCGGCAGGTGCTGAAGGAGGAGCTGACCGCCATCGCCGACAAGTACGGCGACGACCGCCGCACGGAGATCCAGGAAGCGGAGGACGACCTCGACGACGAGGATCTGATCGAGGAAAAGCTCTGCTGCTACACGCTGAGCCACGCCGGCTACATCAAGCGCCTTTCCGCCGACACGTACCGCACGCAGCGGCGCGGCGGCCGCGGCGTCTCCGGTCAGGCGCTGAAGGAAGAGGACTGGATCAAGAACCTGTTCGTGGCGTCGAGCCACGATCTGATCCTGTTCTTCACCGATAATGGGCGCGTCATCAGCCGCAAGGGGTACCGCATTCCCGAGGCTTCGCGCACGGCGAAGGGCACGGCGGCGATCAACGTGCTGCCGCTGCAGCCGGGCGAAAAGATCTCCGCCATGGTGCTGACGCCGGGCTTCCCGGACGACCAGTATCTCGTGATGGTGACGAAGCTCGGGCAGGTCAAGCGCCTGCGCCTCAGCGCCATCGACACGATCCGCACGACCGGCATCCGCGCCATGACGCTCGACGAGGGCGACGAACTGGTGTCCGTCTTCCGCACGGACGGCGGCGCGGCGGTGATCTTGGCGACGGCGAAGGGCATGGCGATCTGCTTCCGCGAATCGGACGTCCGTCCGACCGGACGCGACGCCGGCGGCGTCCGCGCCATCACGCTGGAAGACGGCGACATCGTCGTCGGCGCGGAACTGTACCGCGACGGCGCGCAACTGCTGACCGTCACCGAGCAGGGCTTCGGCAAGCGCACGCCGCTGGAGGAGTACCTGCGCAAGGCGGAGGACGGCTCGCGCCAGCCGCAGACGCGCGGCGGCAAGGGCCTCAAAAACTACGCGCTGTCCGAACAGACCGGCGACGTGGCGGGCATCCGCGTCGTGACCGGCGAGGAAGACCTGATGCTGATCGCCGACACGGGCGTCATTATCCGCATGGCGGTCGAGGGCATCAACGTCTACAAGCGCGACACCAAGGGCGTGCACGTCATGCGGCTGGAAAGCGGCAAGATCATCGCGCTCGAGACCGTTGAAAAAGGCGACGAAGCCGACGAGGAAGATACGGAACCCGCCGAAACCCCCGAAGAACAGCCGTGAACGAAAAGCAAAACCCGAAACTCACGGGCATCGCGCAGACCCTCCGCAAAAGAATGACGAAGGAAGAACGCCGCCTTTATTATGATTTTCTGAAACAGCTTCCCGTCACGGTCAATCGGCAGAAGGTACTCGGCGCGTATATCGTGGACTTTTACTGCGCGGAGAAGCATCTTGTGATCGAACTTGACGGCTCCCAGCATTTTGAAGCGGCGGGACTTGCGGCGGATCGCGAGAGGGATCGTGCGCTGCATGGCATGGGACTGACGGTGCTGCGATACGCGAACAACGACGTCATGCAGCGCTTTGACAGCGTGTGCGAGGACATCCTGCAGCACATGAAAATCGACACGCAGCACAGTGAAGATGCGCATCCAAAGCCTTCCCCTTGAGGGAAACAGTGCGAAAAAGGCACCGGCTAAAGCCTTCCCCTTGAGGGGAAAAGTGCGAATGACGCACGGTCTAAAGCCTTCCCCTCGAGGGGAAGGTGCCCAGTGCGCACACTGGGCGGATGAGGTGGAGCCGATCACGAGAGCGTTTCCGAGAAAACGGACAACTCTGTAATAAAAGCCGGACACCTCATCAGACGCTGCGCGACAGCTTCCCCTCAAGGGGAAGCCTTTGGTGCGGCAAAACGCAAGAGTCTGCTGCAAAACGCAAAAGCCCGATTGCAAAACACCGAAGGCTAATTGTTTCGGTAAAGCGTTTTTTACAGAAACAGTGCGAATGAGGCACGGTCTAAAGCCTTCCCCTTGAGG
>JAFSXP010000174.1 GCA_017443965.1 Oscillospiraceae bacterium | reverse complement strand
TTTAATTTACAAGGTACACAGCGGCGTCGGAAGCAGACGCAAAAACGATTGTCAAGAAAGCTCTTTCATCCGCCCGTTTTGTGCCCCGCTTCATGCGCGCCCGCTTATATTAGCACGCCGATCCGCTGTTGTCAACAGCTTTTTTCATCTTTTTTTCACTTTTTTTCAGGGCTGCTATCCATAGTGTCAAAAGCGGGATCAAACCACAAAATATCGCCGTTCCGACGGCAAAAAACGCCCCGGGAACGGGCAGATCCCAAACCGTGCCCGGCAGCGCGAGCAGCGACGCCGCCGCAACGCCGACCCGCGCGCGTCCCGTCAGGCGCTCGGCGACGCGTCCCGCCGCCATCAGCGGCAGGCAGACCGCGGCGAACCAACCGACCGTCAGCGCGGCGGAGACGAGCGGCTCGATGCGGCTGCCGACGGACAGCACGTTGATATTCTCCGCCATGACGTACAGCGAGCCGCCGCTGCCCGGCACCGATGCGCAGACCGCAGCCGTGACGGCGGGAAGAAGCGCCGTCAGCAGCACGGACAGCCGCGCCGGCCTTCCCTTCCCCGGCGCGGCGAACCAGACGAGCGACACCGGCAACAGCAGCGCGCAAAGCGAGACGGGCGGCAGCCCGCGCGGCAGGTTCACGAGCCGCTGCGGCTGCGCGTCGGGCAGCGCGAACAGAAAGACCGCGGCGTACAGCGCCGCCAGCGGCAGCGCGATCGCCGTGACCGCACGGATGCAGGCGGCGCTTCCCTTCCACGCGCCGAACGCGGCGATCGCCAGCAGCGTGAGCGGCACGAACGGGCGCGTCGGCAGATCGGGGAACGCCGTGTCCGTCCACGCGAAAAAACGCCACAGCACCGCGGCGGCGAACACGGCGGCAAGCAGCGCGATCACATTGCCCGCGCGTCCCCAGACGACCGGAAGCAGCGAAGGCAGATCCTCGCCCACGCGCCGCCAAAGTAAGATCACCGCGGCGGTCAGCGCGCCGGCGGCGAGCGTCGCCGCGAGCGCCCAAAGCCAGTGGAGCCCCGCGCAGACCGTGATGACCGGCGCGGACGCGGAGGCGAACGCAAACAGCGCCGCCTGCCGCGGCGAGATCGTATCTCTCATGGCGAAGCCTCCAGATAGGGCATGCCGTTTTCGCAGACGATAAGCGGCAGCGGCGCGTCCCGCTCCCGAAGCTGCCCGAGCGTCACGCCGCCCTCGTGATGGGCGAGGTACGCCGCCGCCTTCGCGGGATCAAGTCCCGGCGGCGCGGAAAAGAGCTTCGTCGCGGGACGCAGCCCGCAGGAAAGAAGCTCGTCCGCCGTCGGGCGGAAGCCGGACACCGTGACGCAGCTGACCGTGGCGAGCAGCAGATGCCCCGGCGCGATCTCCTGCAGCCGCGCAAGCGCGTCCGCGACCGTCGCGCCCGAGGCGGAAAGCCCGCTCTCGGTCGTGACCTCGATCTCCGACGACGCGGTCAGGCACAGAAGCTCCGCGACGGTCAGCTCGCCGATGTCGCGGCTGCGGAACGGCGAAAGACCGAAAAACGCCGTCAGCGCGGCGGCGAGCAAAAGCAGCGCGAAAAGGCGCAGCGTCTTCATCGCTGATTCCTCCGATCCTGCGCGCGCAGCAGCGGGTCGCGGTATTTCTGCGTCGCAAGACGCGGGCGCACCAGCCCCGCGGGGATCCCCTCGGAAAACGGCGCGAGATACGGACGCCCGAACGACGTCAGCGAGCCGAGCCGAACCAGCAGACACAACCCGCCCGCCGTCAGTCCGAACAGCCCCGCGACGGACGCGCAGACCGTCAGTGCGAACTGCCAAACGCGCGCGGCGTTGGAAAGGTCCTGCTGCGGCAGCGCAAAGCCGCACACGCCCGCCGCCGCGACGACGATCAGCGCGCTCGGCGAGATGAGCCGCGCCTCGACCGCCGCCGTGCCGACCACCAGCCCGCCGATGATCGACACCGTACTGCCGATGGACTGCGGCAGATGCAGCCCCGCCTGCTGCAAAAGCTCGAACGCGATCAGAAGCCCCAGCACCTCCATGACCGTCGGGAACGGCACCTGCTCCTTGCTCTGCAAAATCGCGCGCAGAAGCGGCGTGGGGATCATGGCGGGATGAAACTGCGCCATGGCGACGAACAGCCCCGGCAGCAACAGATGCAGCGCCAGCGCCAGATAGCGGATCAGCCGTACCGCCGACGCGGAGACGTAGTCCCGCCCGCGGTCCTCGGGCGAGGTCATCAGCCGCCCGACGCACACGGGCGCGAGATAGCCGAGCGGCAGCCCGTCCGCCAGCACGCCGAGCTGCCCGTCAAGCAGCCCCTGCGAAAAGCGGTCGGCACGTTCGGTGTACTGCAGCAGCGGGAACGCCGTCCGCCGCGAGCCGGTCAGATATTCCTCGACCGCCGCCGGCGTCAGCATGCCGTCGACGTCGATGCTTTCGATCCGCCGCGCCATGTCCGAAACGAGCGCGGGGTCGGTCAGACCGCCGATCGACAGCAGCGCGACCGTCGTGCGGCTCCTGCGCCCGACGGTGAATTCGCGGATCTGCAGCTGCGGCGTGCGCACGTGGCGGCGGATCAGCGCGGTGTTGGTACGCAGCGTTTCGGTGAAGGCGTCCTTCGCGCCCTTGACGGTGTTTTCCACCTGCGGCGGCGACGGAGCGCGTTTTTCGCCGCTTTTGACCTCGAACGCCAAAAGCGCCTCGCCGACGCAGAGTACGCAGAAGCCCGCCGTCAGCTTGGCGCAGGCGTCGTCCGCGCTCTCGCACCGCACGGCGACGGCGGCATAGACCGTGCCGTCCGCGCAGGATCTTATCAATGTATCCGCGCCGCACGGCGGCAGCGCGGCAAGCGGCTTCAGCACGAAGTCCGCGATCTCCGACGCGCTTGTCAGCCCGTCGAGAAAAAAGAGCTGCACGCGCTGCCCCGCCACGGTCACCTCGCGCGCCACAAGATCGGCGGCGTCCGCAAACGTCCGCCGGATCGCCGATGCCGACATACGATCACCTCTGTCGGGATTGTTGCCCGAACGCGCGGGAAATATACGGGAGCGGAGGGCAGAGGTCAGAACGTAGGGGCGATTGTCAAATCGCCCGCGGAGTCTTCCGTCCTTTGCAGGGCGCGGCGACCTCGACGCGCCGCGAAAAAGCGGGCGACCGATGGTCGCCCCTACGGGTGCGGAAAACTGCCGATCTCCGCGTAGGGCGGGATGCCCACATCCCGCCGCCTCCCTCATTGAGGGAGGTGGCACGGCGAAGCCGTGACGGAGGGAGTTTTTTCTACCCCGCAGTCTCGCTTCGCGCGACAGCTCCCTCGAAGAGGGAGGCTTTAAAGCGCTCTGTTTTTGGGGGGGATGCG
>JAFSXP010000173.1 GCA_017443965.1 Oscillospiraceae bacterium | reverse complement strand
GCTCGTCCGCGGGCGATTTGACAATCGCCCCTACTGTCTACTGACCTCTGACTTCTAGCAGACCTTTTTGCCGTCGATATAGACCGCCTTGATCGTGCTGGTGCAGCAGAACAGGTCGCCCGTCCACAGCACGATATCCGCGTCCTTGCCGACCTCCAGAGAGCCGACGCGGTCCTCGCAGCCGATGTGCTTCGCCGCGTTAATGGTGATCGCCTGCAGCGCATGGAACGGGTCCATGCCGCCGCGGATGCACGCCTCGGCGCTGAGCGTCAGGTACTGCTGCAGCACGACGGGACCGTCCGTCATGATGCTGACGGGGATGCCCGCCGCGTCCAGCTTCGCGGCAAGCGTATCGCTCTTGCCGATCAGCTCGGGCTTGTTCCACGAGGAGAGCAGCGGACCGACCGCGACCGGCACGCCCGCCGCCTTGATCTGCGGGATCACCGCCGCGCCGCCGGTGCAGTGCTCCAGCGTCAGCCTGACGCCGAACTCCTTGGCGATGCGGATGGCGGTGCAGATATCGTCCGCGCGGTGGACGTGCGCCTTGAGCGGGATCTCGCCCTTGAGGACGGGGATCATCGCCTCCATGCGCATATCGTACTTCTGCTTTTCGCCGGCTTCCTTCGCCTCCATGTACTCGCGCGCGGCGAACAGCGTCTCGCGCAGCCGTGCGGCGACGCCCATGCGGACGCGGCAGCCGTGGTCGATGTGGATCTTCTTCGGGTTTTCGCCGAACGCGCACTTCATGGCGACCGGGTATTTGAGGATCATCTCGTCCACGCACGTGCCCGCCGTCTTGATCGCGGCAAACGTGCCGCCGACGACGTCCGAGCTGCCCGGACCGGTGCAGATGGTGGTGACGCCCGCCTCACGCGAAAAGGCGATGCCCTCGTCCTGCGGGTTGAAGCTGTCGATGGCGCGCACCTCCGGCGTGACCGGGCGCGTCTTTTCGTTGACGTCCATGCTCATCGGGCCGTTGCAGTAGCCGTGCAGGCCGGTGTGGCAGTGCGCCTCGACAAGCCCGGGGTACACCCAAAGCCCCGCCGCGTCGACGACCTCTTCGCCCGCTTTCGGCGCGAGCTCCGGCGCGATCTCGGTGATCTTGCCGTTCTCGGTACGCAGGTCGGCGGCGTAGCCCGCCTCGTGGATGGCGTCATGGATCTGTCCGTTTTTGATCAGCATAGTCATTCTCCTCTCATGATCGTTCTGATACCGTCAGTTTACCGCGTTTCGCGGCGATGTTCAAGCGGTTTTGCGCGTTTTCAGCGCTTTGGCGACAAGATCGGACTTTTGCGGTTTATTCGCCGAGCAGCCGTTTCGGCATGCGGTTTACCAGCAGCATAAACGGAACGCCGATCAGATAGCAGACCGCCGCCTCGCCGAGTCCCACCGTGAGCGCATGGATCCCCAGCACGAGCACCGTGTTTTCCACGCCGAAGGCGGAGGTGATGCCGTAGCCGTAAAACAGCACGAACGGGATGATCAGCGCGTTGCAGATCACCGGCGGCAGGGGAACCAGCAGCTTCGCGCCGAGACGGAGCTTTTCCGTCTGCCCTACGCGGAACGCTTTGCCGATCAGAAAGCTGCCGATCGCGGCGATCAGCGTCGCCAGCGAGCCGAAGACAACATCCACCCATGTGCCGCCGAGCAAATTGGCGATTGCGCAGCCGAGGAACAGCCCCGGGATCGCCGCGGGCGTAAAGGCGGGCAAAATGCACAGCGCTTCGGACAGGCGGAATTGGACCCCCGCGGAGGATATCTCCCAAAGCGCCATCGTCAGCACGGCGTACAGCGCGGCGGTGATCGCGCCGAAGGCGATCCGTCTTGCGGTGAAAAACTCCTTGTTCATGGCAAGAAAATCGATGGGCAGACTGCGCCCATCTTCTCCTTCCCGTAGTTTTGATTCGGGCAGTATGCCCCGGCAGGATGGTCACGAACTGCCGTTATGAAATTGCCACCACCTTTATACCAAGCGGCGGGGAAAAAGTCAAGCGGCGGACCAGAGAGCAGAAGCCGGAGGTCAGAGGTCAGAGGTCAGCAGACCGTAGGGGCGATTGTCAAATCGCCCGCCGATCACGCACCGCACCCGTAGGGGCGACCATCGTGTCAAGCATGACATGGTTTACAAGTTGTGTCATAACATCGTTTACACTTTTCCATTTCTTGGATCATCGGACAGACGGTAAATCTTACGAGATGTCACCATCCGGTTTTCTATGTCAAGCG
>JAFSXP010000172.1 GCA_017443965.1 Oscillospiraceae bacterium | reverse complement strand
TCCCTCGGAGAGGGAGCCTTCGGCGCGGCGAGTCGTCGCGACCTACAAAGGACAGGGGGATGAGGCTCCCCTGCACTTAGAAAAAATTTTGCGAAAACAGGGTTTTTCCTCTTGACATGTTAGTGGAGGGTAACTATAATGACGGTGGAAGTTAGCGAAGGGTAACAGCGCGATCACGGTGCGCAGAGGGGGACGTGCAGCAACATCGTACCAAAGCCCCCCTCAGCGCCGGTGTGCGCACCGGTGCAGCTCCCCCAAAGGGGGCGCTTGTCGCTGCGGCGGAACGAGTACTTCGGCGTGTTGAGGACGACGCGCCATACAAGGGCGAGGGACGCGGAACGCGGCGGGATGTGGGCATCCCGCCCTACGCGAGGAACGGAGTTTTCTTCGTTGGTGCGGAAGTGCTCATGCAAGGCGGGTTTTTCGCGGCGCGTCGAGGACGCCGCGCTCTGCAAACGCGGAAAACCGAAAGCCTTGCCGTAGAGACGAGCATTGCTCGTCCGCGGGCGATTTTACAATCGCCCCTACGGGTGCGGTGCGTGATCGGCGGGCGATTTTACAATCGCCCCTACGGGGATGGCACAAATCGTGCGGTGCGCATAGTTTGAAATGCGTATTCACATCCGCGGCGGGGATGCCCTGCCCCGGGCTAAGGAAAGGAAGGAACGGAATGATGCCACTGAATTTTGCGGAGCTCGGCGAGGAGGCCATCATCAAGCGCGTCGGCGGCACGCCGGAGGTCAAGCAGCATCTGGAGGATCTCGGCTTCGTCGCGGGCGGCAGCGTGACCGTCATCAGCGCGCTGGGCGGCAATCTGATCGTGCGCGTCAAGGACGCGCGTGTGGCGATTGACGAAAAAATGGCAGGCAAAATCATGATTTGATTTTATTTGACAGAGGGAGGATGCTACGATGAAAACACTGCGGGACGTGAAGATCGGCGACACTGTAAAGGTCGTCAAGCTGCACGGAGAAGGCGCCGTCAAGCGCCGGATCATGGACATGGGACTGACAAAGGGCGTGGAGGTATACGTCCGAAAGGTCGCGCCGCTGGGCGATCCCATTGAGATCAACGTGCGCGGGTACGAGCTGTCCATCCGCAAGGCGGACGCGCAGATGATCGAGGTCGAATAATTTTTTGTGCGGCTGTTAGCAGTCGCTAACGAAAGAAAGGGAGGAAATGAGCATGGATCTGCGGATCGCCCTTGCGGGCAACCCGAACAGCGGCAAGACGACGCTGTTTAACGCACTGACCGGCTCGAACCAGTTCGTGGGCAACTGGCCGGGCGTGACGGTCGAGAAAAAAGAGGGCAAACTGAAAAAGCACGACGGCGTGATCGTGACCGATCTGCCGGGTATCTATTCCCTGTCCCCCTACACGCTGGAGGAGGTCGTGGCGCGGAACTACCTGATCGGCGAGCGTCCCGACGCGATCCTCAACATCGTGGACGGCACCAATCTGGAGCGCAACCTGTATCTGACCACGCAGCTGACGGAGCTGGGCATCCCGGTCGTCGTGGCGATCAACATGATGGACGTCGTGCAGAAAAACGGCGACAGGATCAATCTTGACGCGCTGGCGCAGCAGCTCGGCTGTAAGGTCGTGGCGATCTCGGCGCTGAAGGGCGACGGCGTGACGGAGGCGGCGGAGGCCGCCATCGACGCCGCCAAGGGCAGCAAGACCGTGCCGCAGCACACGTTCTGCGGCGCCGTCGAGCACGCGCTGGCGCACATCGAGGAGGCCGCCGTGCACGGCATGCCCGAGGAGCAGCAGCGCTGGTACGCGATCAAAGTCTTTGAGCGCGACGACAAGGTGCTGGCGCAGCTGAATATCCCGGCGGACACGCTGGCGCACATCGAGCAGGACATCGCCGCCGCCGAGAAAGAGCTGGACGACGACGCGGAGAGCATCATCACGAACGAGCGGTACGTCTACATCGCGACCGTGATCAAGGCGTGCTATAAAAAGAAGTCCGGCGGCAAACTCTCGACCTCCGACAAGATCGACAAGATCGTGACGAACCGCTGGCTGGGACTGCCGATCTTCGCGGTCGTGATGTTCCTGGTCTATTACATCTCGATGGTCGGCGTCGGAAAAATTGCCACAGACTGGACAAACGACGGACTGTTCGGCGACGGCTGGCATCTGTTCGGAAACGGCGCCGCGGAATATGCAGCGGCGTGCGACGAACGCGCGAGCGCCGTCAGCGCGCTGGACGCCTACGGCTTCGTGGTCGACACCGAGGACGAGGAATTCGACGGCGACGCGATGCTCGCTGAGATCAAAGAATTCAAGACCGAGGAAGAGAGCGCGCTGACCGTCGTGCAGGACGGGGACACGCTCGCCGAGAGCGAGATGACCGTCTACTACGACACGATCCCCGCAGACGCGGATGAGGAGTCGACCTGCGCGATGACGTTCACAGACGCAGTCGTGTACTTTGAAGAAAACGGCTTCGACGAACCCGATCCCGCCGACTACGGCACGTGGGTCAAGGGCGTGCCCGTGCTGATCGGCGAGGCGCTGGACGCCATCGGCGTCAGCGAGGACGGCTGGGTGCGCGGACTGATCCTTAACGGCATCGTGGCGGGCGTCGGCGCGGTGCTTGGCTTCGTGCCGCAGATGCTGGTGCTGTTTTTGCTGCTGGCGTTTTTGGAGGCGTGCGGCTACATGGCGCGGATCGCGTTCGTGCTGGACCGCGTGTTCCGCCGCTTCGGGCTGTCCGGCAAATCGTTCATCCCCATCCTGATCGGCACCGGCTGCGGCATCCCGGGCATCATGGCATCGCGAACAATAGAGAATGAGCGCGACCGCCGCATGACCATCATGACCACCACGTTCATCCCCTGCGGCGCGAAGGTGCCGTTTATCTCGATGATCGCGGGCGCGATCTTCGGCGGCTCGCCGTGGGTGGCGACGTCGGCGTACTTCGTCGGCATGGCGGCGATCATCGTGTCGGGCATCATGCTGAAAAAGAC
>JAFSXP010000171.1 GCA_017443965.1 Oscillospiraceae bacterium | reverse complement strand
GTTTTTGTCCATGTAGCTGAACGGCGGATACTCGGCGTCGATGCCCATGATGAACTTGCGGGCGGGGGCGGCGGGCTCGGTGGTCTCGGCGGGGGCGGCTTCTGCGGTCTCCGCGGGCTCAGCGGTCTCGGCGGGCTCCGCAGGTTCGGCGGGGGCGGCGGGCTCGCCGCAGGCGACGAGCGCGAATGCCAGCACAAGCGCCAGCAGCAGAGCGATCAGTTTCTTCATGTTGATAACCTCTTTTTCTTAGTTTTTTTGAAAAATCTCTGACGATTTATCGCGTTAGCATTTTACCATGATAAAGAATGGGTGTAAATATGAAAATCGCACAAAGAGAAGCCCTATAAAGGCGGCTCTTTTGTGCGATTTCAACAATCACGCCTCGGCAAGTCCCTCGGAGACGCCGAGCAGCACGATGCCGACGATCACCGCCGCCACGCAGGCATACTGCGCGGCGGTCAGTTTTTCCCTGAGGAAGATGCGCGACAGGATGACCGACACGATGCAGTACGACGCGACCATCGGCGCGGCGACCACGGGATTGCGCGACATGGCGAACACATAGAAGACCTGCCCGAACTCCTCAAAGCAGGCGGCGACGCCCTGGGTGCGGATCTCATGCCCCGTCAGCGGATTGTACGCCTTTTTCGTCTTCAGCAGCAGGAACAGCCACGCCGCGACGCCCGCCGCGAGAAACGTCAGACCGTACAACACCAGCACGTCGATATCGCCGAGCCCCAGCCCGACCTCCTCGTCGAGGATGATGCCGTCGGCGGCGGTACCGATGGTGTCGAAGATACAGTACGCGATCGGGAACAGCAGCGCCAGCGCGCCGAAGCGGTATTTTTTCTCCGCGCTCTCCCGCTCCGCTTTCGACAGCCGATGCTCCACCACGGCGAGCGCGATCACGCCCGCCACGATCACGGCGGTGCCGAGGATGTCGAGCGCGGAAAACTCCTCCGTGATGCTGGTCATGCGCCCGACAAACAGGAAATACGCCACCATCACGACGGTCGACAGCGCGCCCGAGGCGTTCTGCACCGGCGAGATGATCGAGATCTCCAGATAGCGCATACCGGCGTAGCCGATCACCATGGAGATGATATACGCCAGCGACGCGGGCGCGTACTTGATGAGGTTTTCAAGGTTCAGCACACCGACGCCGTGCTCGGCGAACGGCAGCAGCGCCAGCGCGCAGACGCCCATGACAAGCCCGACCCAGACCGCGACCTTGAGATGCGAATACCGGTCACCCGGGTCGGCGCTCTTTTTGTAGAACAGATCCGCAAAGCCCCAGCCGAGCAGGCAGATCAGCGCATAGACAAACCACATGGTCTTGCTCCTTATAGTTTCACGATCCCCGCGTCGCAGAGCTTCTGCAGGGACATCAAAATGCCGTACTTCGCGTGATACCACGTCAGACCGCCCTGGAAATAGACGGCGTAGGGCGGACGGAGCGGCCCGTCGGCGGAGAGCTCGATGGAGCTGCCCTGCACGAACGCGCCCGCCGCCATAACGACCTCGTCGTCATAGCCGGGCATCGCCCACGGGACGGGCGTGACGTAGCTGTCCACCGGCGCCGCCGCCTGGATACCGGCGCAGAACGCCAGCAGCGCCTCACGGCTGCCGAGCTCGACCGCCTGGATGATGTCGCAGCGCGGAGAAGCGCTGTCCGGGATCACGCGGAAGCCGAGCTTTTCATAGACGGCGGCGGCAAACACCGCGCCCTTGAGCGCGCCAGCCGTGACCGTCGGCGCCAGGAAAAAGCCCTGATACAGGCTCGGCAGCAGTCCCAGATTCGCGCCGATCTCCTGCCCGAGTCCGGGCGCGGAGAGACGGTAGGCGCAGCGCTCGACCAGATCGCGCCGACCGCAGATATAGCCGCCGACGGGCGCGAGACCGCCGCCGGGGTTTTTGATGAGCGAGCCGACGGTCAGGTCGGCGCCGACGTCGGGCGGCTCCTGCCGCTCGACGAATTCGCCGTAGCAGTTGTCCACCATGCAGATGACGTCCGGCTTGCAGGACTTGCAGAACGCGATCAGCCTGCTGATCTTCTCGACCGGGAAAGACAGCCGCGTCGCGTAGCCCTTGGAGCGCTGGATCGCAATGAGCTTCGTCTTTTCGCCGATGGCGGCGCGGATCGCGTCATAATCGAATTCGTCGCCGGGGAGCAGGTCGACCTGCCGGTAGCTGACGCCGTACTCGCGCAGCGAGCACGCCGACGGGCGGATGCCGATGACCTCCTCCAGCGTGTCGTAGGGCTTGCCGGCGGGACACAGTAGTTCGTCGCCCGGCAGCAGGTTGGCGCCGAGCGCGATCGCCAGCGCGTGCGTGCCGCAGGCGATCTGCGGACGGACGAGCGCCGCCTCGGTGCCGAACGCGTCGGCGTAGACCTTCTCCAGCGTCTCGCGCCCGAGATCGTCGTAGCCGTAGCCGGTCGTGGCGGCAAAGCACGCCGCGCTGACGCGGCTTTTCCGCATCGCGGCGAGCACCTTGCCCTGATTGTACTCCGCGGTCTCGTCGATGGCGGCGAATTGCGCGCGCAGCGTGTCCAGCACGCTTTCGCCGAACTGTTCGACTGCCCTGCTGACGCCGAGCGTTTCGTAGATCCCCATGGTTATACCCCTTGTGGCTCCATCGCGTCGTGCAGCACGTCCGTGATCGCGTCGCGGAAAACGCTGTCCGCGTGGGTGTGGAGCGTGTTCATCGCGGCGGCGGACATCGAGGTCTGCACGTTGCCGCTCATGGAAAAGTCCGTATCCAGCATGAAGCGCGTCTCCTGCTCTGTCTGGTTGCCGCGGCGCACGACGCCCGGGCCGGTGTGCAGCTTCAGACGGCAGCCGCCGGGCAGCGACAGCTCCGCGTCCTGCGTGCAGCGGGCAAAACTCCCCTCCGGGATCAGCTCGTCCGCCAGCAGACCGACGTATTTCTCCTCGATCAGTTCGCGCCACGGGCGCTCTTCCAGATCGAGTTCTTTGCGCGAAAATGCGTTGACGTAGCGCAGACCGACGCGGTCAAAGTACGCGGGCTTGTAGATGCGGATGAAATGCGCCAGCGGCTGATCGAGCATCCGCGCAAACTCCTCCCACCGCGTATAGCGCGTGGAGGTCAGCGCGATGAAGCCCTGCGTCAAGTTGACGCGCCACGCGCCGTCCGCCGTCAGAAAGGCGTGATTTGTGATGGGCTGCTGCTGTTCCACCTTGGGCGGCTGTCCGGGCGTTGCCGTCACCTTGGGCGCAGGCTGCTCCTTTCGAGTCTCATAGCGCGGGAACGTCTGCCGGATCGCCTCCTGGAAATCGGCGGGCACAGACGTCTCGATCTGCAGGATCGCGGGAAAGCGGAACTGGCAGACCGCCTCTAATATCTGATTTTTCGCGTAGATGCAGCGCGGTTCGTTTGCAAACATTTCGATTCCTCACCAATTCAGCGGCAGCGTCGGGAGATTTTCGCCGTTTGTGCGGATGATCTCCGAATAGAAGCGCGCCGAGTCCTTCGGCACGCGGCGGCAGCCGTTCGCGTAGTCGGTATAGATCATGCCGAAGCGCATGGCGTAGCCCTTGTCCCACTCGAAGTTGTCCATCAGCGACCAGTACTGGTAGCCGATCACGGGCACGCCCTCGTCCACCGCCATTTTGAGGTGCGCCAGATAGCGCGTCATGAAGTCAATGCGCTGCGGATCGTGCACCGCGCCGTCCAGCGAGATGACGTCGCAGTTGGCAAGGCCGTTCTCGGTGATCAGGATCTGCAGACCGTAGCGCTCATAGTAGAACTTCGGCAGCCAGTACAGCACCTCCGGCGTGATCGCCCAGCCCATCTGCGTGCGGGGCTGCCCCCACTTTGCCCGCCGCTGCGCGGTGTCCTCGCCCTTGGCGAGATAATTCCGCGACTGATAGACGTTGACGCCGAAGAAATCCAGCGGCTGATGGATGACCTTGAGATCGTCCTCGGACAGAAAATGCTTCTGCTCGTCCAGCGCCTCGCCGCGCACGATGGGGCTCTCCCACCAGATGTTGCCGGTGTGCGTGATGCTGCCCTCAAACGTCAGGCGCTTCGCCTCGGCGATCGCATCCGGCGTATCCTCCGTGGGCGTATAGCAGCGCGCCGACGGCGCAAAGCCGACCTTCGGCGTCTTCGCGGCATACTGACGGATCGCCGCCGCCGCCTTGCCGTGCGCCAGCAGGATGTTGCGCGTGACGGTCTCGATCCCGACCTTGCCGACCTGCAAAAACGGCGCGTGCGTGCCGCGGTTGTAGCCCGCGCCAACGAAGACCTGCGGCTCGTTGAACGTCAGCCAGTACCCCACGCGGTCGCCGAGCGCCTCGGCGACGGTCTTGGCATAGTCGGCGAACAGATCGGAGATCTCCTCACTCAGCCAGCCGCCCTTGCGGTAGACCCACATCGGCAGATCCCAGTGGTACAGCGTGATCATCGGCGTGACGCCGTTTTTCAGCAGCTCGTCCACAAGATTGCTGTAATACGCGATGCCGGTGGGATTGACCTTCCCCTCCGCGGGGATCACGCGCGACCAACTGATCGAAAAGCGGTACGATCTGAGACCGATCTCCCCCATCAGCGCCGCGTCGTCCTTGGCGTGGTGATACGTGTCGCAGGCGACGGCGGGCGTGTCGTTGTATTTGATATGCCCGTCGATCAGCGCGTCCCAGATGCTGGGCGTTCTGCCGCCCTCATTCCAGCCGCCTTCGACCTGCGCGGACGCGGACGCCGCGCCCCACAGAAAATCCTTTGCAAATGCCATAACCGGTACCTCCTTTGTTTTTACCGCGCCCATCATACCACAAGGCGGACAAAAAAGCAACGACCACACAAGGGTGGTCGTTGCGGTTTCACAGCGCAGCGCGGATGGCGGCGAGCAGTTCGCCGTACGTCTCCAGCGCGGGCAGATCGGGGTTTTCCGCCTTGATCGCGTCGGTCGAACGGAACAGAAAGCCCGCCGAGCTCGCACGGATCATGGCGAGGTCGTTGTAACTGTCGCCCGCGGCGACCGTCTCAAAGCCGACGGACTGCAGCGCGCGCACGGTGGTCAGCTTCGACTGCCTGCAGCGCATCTTGTAGTCCGTGATCTCGCCCGACGGCGCGGCGACGAGGGAGTTGCAGAACAGCGTGGGATCGCCCAGCTTGTGCATCAGCGGCGTCGCAAATTCGTAGAACGTGTCGCTGAGAAGCACCACCTGCGCCTCGCCGCGCAGCGTGTCGAGAAATTCCCGCGCGCCGGGCAGCAGGTCGATGGTCGCAACAACGGACTGAATTTCTTTCAGTCCCAACCCGTGCTGCTTCAGCACGGAAAGGCGCCAGCGCATCAGCTTGTCGTAATCCGGCTCGTCGCGTGTGGTGCGCGAAAGCTCCGGCACGCCGCTCGCCTTGGAAAACTCGATCCAGATCTCGGGCAGAACGACGCCCTCGACGTCCAAACAGACGATTTTCATGTTTTATCCCTCCATCGCGGCAAGTACATAGTCCATCATGCCGCCCTTATCCACCACGTCGGTGTGC
>JAFSXP010000170.1 GCA_017443965.1 Oscillospiraceae bacterium | reverse complement strand
TCGTCCTTGCAGGCACGGTAAAAATCGATCACGCCGTACATCACGCCGTGATCGGTGATGGCGACGGACGTCTGCCCCAGCTCCTTGACGCGCGCCGGCAGGTCGCGAATGCGGCAGGCGCCGTCCAGCAGACTGTATTCGGTATGTACGTGCAGATGCGTCATGCCCACATTCGTCACGTCCTTTCGGTGTTATTCTAGCTGCCCGCCAAGTCCAATAATTTTCTCATTCGGTGATTGACGGCGGATTTCGTCACGCCGAGCGCCTCCGCCAGCTCCGCCATCGGCGCAAAGGGGTCCTCCTCGCGCAGCGCGGCGGTGTCCTTCAGCTGCTGCGGCAGCTCGTCGAACCTGCCGCGCTCACGGAGCTTGCGGATCGCGGCAAGCTGCTCCTGCGCGGCGTCGAGCGTCTTGTTGAGGTTCGCGTCGTCGCAGTTGACGCGGCGGTTTATCTTGTTGCGCATCTCCTTTTCGACCTTCGCCTCCATCAGTTCCATCGCGCTGACGGGCGCGCCGACTGCGGTGAGGAAATCCTCGATCTGATCGCTCTGTTTGAAGTAGATCAGCGCGGTCGCGCCGCGGCGCATATCGCGCGGCGAAAAGCCCATGTCCAGCAGCAGAGAATACGTCTCCGCGCAGACCTTCAGGTGCGGCGTGGTCAGTTCCAGATGATAGCGCTTTTCGGGATCGGTCACGCTGCCGCCCGCCAGAAACGCGCCGCGCAGAAACGACGCCTCGCAGCACGGCTTTTCCAGCACGCCGCGGTTGAGATGCAGTACGGGATCGCCGCCGTCGCGCATGCCGAACGCGCGGAGGATCGGCAGGATGCTGTCCCGCTCCGTGATGCGCAGCACCAGTTTGCCGCCCAGCTGCGGCTCGGGCGTTTCGTCAAACGATACGCCGAACGCGCGGCGGAACAGCATCGGCAGCCGCGCCGCGAAGTCCGCGTGCTCGGTGACGATCTTCACGCCGTGCGCCGTGAACGTGTTGCAGTAGAGCAGCACGCCGTACGCCTCCGCCTGCGCGCAGCACTTTTTGCCGATCTCGCCGCGGCAGAGTTCACTTTTGACATTTGAGGAAAACGACACGCCCATCACCTGCTGCTGTGAGAGTTCCCGCCGCGGGAGCTGTAGACGTCCAAAATCGCCGCGGCAAGCCTGCCGGAGCTGTGGCGGATATAGCGCGAGCCCGCCACCAGCGGGTATTCGCGCAGGTCGATGCCGAGCGAAGCGATCTTGTCGCGCTCGACGCGGATCGGCTCCAGCCCCTCCTGACGGTACGGCTCGAGCCGCGATTCTTCGATCTGCTCGTTGTTTGCGATGCACACGTCGATACAGCCCGGCGCGTGGCGCAAAAGCGCCTGGATATGCTCGTAGGCGGTATAGCCCTCGGTCTCGCCGTCCTGCGTCATGATGTTCATGACGTAGATGCGCATCGCCTTTGACTGCGCCACCGCCTCCGCGACGCCCTGCACCAGAAAGTTCGGGATGATGCTGGTATAGAGGCTGCCCGGTCCGATGACGATGATGTCCGCGCGGCGGATCGCCTCGAGCGTCTCCGGCAGCGCGGGCGGATCCTTGGGCAGAAGGCGGATCTGCCTGATGCGGCTGTTGTTGATCTTTTTGGCGTAGAAGATCTTGCTCTCGCCGATGGTGCGGTCGCCGCTTTCGAACTCCGCCTCCAGATGCACGTTGCTGGTCGTGACGGGCAGCACGGTGCCGGTGATGGCAAGGACGTCGCCCATCCTGTGCACCGCCTCGTCAAACGACGAGGAGATGCCGTTCATCGCGGCGAGAAACAGGTTGCCGAACGACTGCCCGGCAAGGCTGCCCTCGGTAAAGCGATAGTGCAGCAGCTTTTCCATGGTCGGCTCGGTGTTGGAAAGCGCCAGAATGCACTCGCGGATATCGCCCGGCGGCAGGATGCCGAGATCCTCGCGCAGCATGCCGCTGCCGCCGCCGTCGTCCGCGACGGTCACGATGGCGGTGACGTCGCTCGTGAGCTGCTTCAGACCGCGCAGCATGCCGGAAAGTCCGTGTCCGCCGCCGATGGCGGCGATCTTCAACTGCTTCATGCAATATGTTCCCCTTAATGGCGCCCCAGATCGCGGTGGTTCGACACCGTCTGGTAACCGAGATTTGTGACGTAGCTCGCGATCTCACGCGCGACCGCGACCGAGCGGTGCCGTCCGCCCGTGCAGCCGACCGCGATGACAAGATCGGTCTTGCCCTCGTCGGCGTAGTACGGCAGCGACATTCGCAGCATATCCTTGACCTTCTTGAGATAGTCCTTTGACTGCTGATACGAGAAGATGAAATCGTGCACCTCGTCGTCGAGACCGGTCATCTCGCGCAGCTCTTCGATATAATACGGATTCGGCAGGAAGCGCACGTCGAACACCAGATCGGCGTCGAGCGGCAGACCGAATTTGAAGCCGAACGACACGACGCTGACCGACATCGCCAGATCCTCGCGGTCGCCCGCGACGATCTCCAGCACCTGCCCGCGCAGCTTTGCCGAGGACAGGTACGACGTGTTGATGATCCAGTTCGCGCGGTTGCGCACCGGCTGCAGCAGCTCTTTTTCGCGCTCGATAAGCTCCGCCAGCGTCGCGCCGGGCTCGGTCAGCGGATGGCGGCGGCGCGTCTCTTTATACCGTTTGATGATGACCTCGCTCGACGCCTCCATGAAGAGGATACCGTACGGCTGCCCCATGGCGTCCAGCTCGCCGAGCGCCGTAAAAAGCCCGTCGAACGTCTGCCCGCCGCGGATGTCCGTGACGAGCGCGACCTTTTCATAGCGCGTCTGCGTGGCAAGGCACAGGCGCACGAACTGCGGGATCAGCGGCGCGGGCAGATTGTCCACGCAGTAAAAGCCGCTGTCCTCCAGCACGGACGCCGCCTTGCTCTTCCCCGCGCCGGAATATCCCGAAATAATCACTAGCTGCATACTCTCACCTACCAGATGCGTACCTCGGGCTCCAGACGGATCCCCGATTCTTTTTCCACCGTGTCCTGAATGATCTTCATCAGTTCGCGCACGTCCGCAGCGGTCGCGCCCCCGCGGTTGACCACAAAGCCGGCGTGCTTCCGCGAGACCTCCGCGCCGCCGACGGCGCGTCCCTTCAGCCCCGCCTGATCGATCAGCGCGGCGGCGTAGCCGCCTGCAGGTCGCTTGAACGTGCTGCCCGCGGAGGGCAGCTCCAGCGGCTGCGACGCGCGGCGCTTTTCCGCAAGCGCCGCCATCTGCGCGCCGATCGCGTCGGGATTGCCCGCCGAGAGCGCGAAGCGCGCCGAGACGATGATATCGTCCGTGCCCTCGAAGCGGCTGGTGCGGTAACCGAACGTGCCCCCGTCCACCGCGATCTCGCGCATATCGCCGGTCACGCTCATCACCGTGACCGCGTCGCAGACCGCGCAGATCTCGCCGCCGTAGGCGCCGGCGTTCATATACACCGCGCCGCCGACCGTGCCGGGGATGCCGTGGGCAAACTCCAGACCGGTCAGTCCCGCGTCCTTTGCGAACACCGCCGTCCTGCTGAGCAGTGCGCCCGCCTCCGCCTCCACATGCGTATCGCCGACGCGGCGGATCGCCGCCAGCTCGCGCAGGCAGATCACCGGCTCATTTAGCCCCTCGTCGGGCGCGAGGATGTTCGAGCCCGCGCCGAGGATGCGCGGCGTTTCGCCGTGCGACGCGAAATGCCGCAGGCACGCCGAAAGCACCTCCGCCGTCGACGGGAACGCCATCAGCGCGGCGGCGCCGCCGATGCGGAACGTGGTGTGCCGCGAAAGCGGCTCGTCTGTCAGTAGCTTCAGCTGCGGCAGCGCGCGCCGCAGGTCTTCTGCAAGAGAGAAATCCATTGCCGTGCATACTCCCCCTTTTATTGAGTTATTGTATCATACATCTTATAAAAAAGAAAGACGGCAAATGAAAAAAGCGCAGGATGAAATCATCCTGCGCTTTCGCCTGCCGTTTACAGCTTCGGGGCGTTGTCGCCGAAAACGCGGTTGAGCTGCTGGGTGAACTCCTCCGCCGAGTTGACGCCCATCTTCTTCTGGCGGTTGTTCATCGCCGCGACCTCGAAGATGACCGCGAGATTCCGTCCGGGCGTCACCGGCACGGTGATGCACGGGATCTCGACGTCGAGGATGTCGGTCTTGATCTCCTCCAGACCGAGGCGGTCATAGTCCGCGCCGTCGTTCCAGTGGACGATGTTGACGACAAGGTCGATATTCGTGCTCTCCTTGACCGCGCCGATGCCAAAAAGCCGCGCCGCGTTGATCACGCCGATGCCGCGCAGCTCGATGTAGTGCTGCAGCACCTCGGGCGCGGTGCCGATCAGCGTCGTGGGCGAAACGCGCTTTATTTCCACCGCGTCGTCCGCGATCAGACGGTGGCCGCGCTTGACCAGCTCGATCGCCGCCTCGCTTTTGCCGATGCCGCTTTCGCCGACGATCAGGATGCCCTCGCCGTAGACCTCGACCAGCACGCCGTGGCGCGTGATGCGCGGCGCCAGATGCGCCGCCAGTCCGGGGATCAGCACGGAGATCAGGTGCGAGGTGGTCTCCTTGCTCTGCAGGATCGTGACGTCGTGTTTCTCCGCCATGGCAAGGCATTCCGCGCTCGGCTCGTAGCCGCGGGCGTAGATCAGCGCCGGGATCTTGTAGGACAGGAAGTTGTCAAAGATGATCGTGCGGTCGGCGCTCGACAGCCTTCTGAGATAGGTGTTTTCCACCGTGCCGAGCACGCAAAGGCGCATCGGCTCAAAATGGTCGTAGAAGCCCGCCAGCTGCAGGCCGGGACGCGACACGTCGTCCACCGTGATCTGCACTTTTTCAAAATCCGTCGAGCGGTAGATCGGCACTAGATCGAACTCGCGCACGATCTGCGTGAGCGCGACGGTATATTTCGGCTGCATCAAATCACCTCACGCTTTGGATTATACCGTTTTTACGGCGCGATTGCAATAAGTAAAAAAATGTGAAAATAATACTTGCATTTTCGGTTTTTATTTGATAGAATATAGCTCGCAGCCGAAAAACGGCGATCAATTCACGGCAAGGAGGTGCAGCGAAATGGCAAAATGCGATA
>JAFSXP010000013.1 GCA_017443965.1 Oscillospiraceae bacterium | reverse complement strand
GTCCGCCGTGCGGTTGATCCACAAGCCGACGGGCATCGTCGTGTCCTGCCAGACGCAGCGCGACCAGTTCCAGAACAAGGAGACCTGTATGCGCATGCTGCGCTCGAAGCTGATCGAGATCAAGGAGCGCGAGCATCTGGACAAGATCTCCGACATCAAGGGCGCGCAGCAGAAGATCGAATGGGGCAGTCAGATCCGCAGCTACGTGTTCATGCCCTACACGCTGGCGAAGGACACGCGGACGGGCTTTGAGATGACGAATATAAACGCCGTGATGGACGGCGATATCGACGGCTTCATCAACGCCTATCTGACGTGCCTTGCCACCGGAAACTGGGTGACAAAATAACGCTTGCATTCTGCAGGAAAACATGATATGATTGCATAGTTCACCGCATCTGTATGAGAGGTGCTTTATGGAAAGAAAACAGGAACGGCTGCGCCGCGCAAAGCTTTTCGGCATTGTGCTGATCGCGCTGATCTGCCTGCTGTTTGCGGGCTGCGGCGAACAGCAGCAGGTCGCAGAGGCGACGGGCGGCGAGCAGGAAGAAATGACGTATATGAGCCCGGACGGCTACCAGCTCCGCTATATGGCGAGTATCATGGAAGCCTTCGAGCTTGACGAGCACAGCGAAAAGTTCGTCTACATCGGCGAGGCCTCAAACACGAACGAGATCACCGTGCGCTACGTCGCCGACAAGCAGCCCGAGGAGCTTTTGTACGAGGTAACGAGCGAATGGGGCGATCCGCTGGACGTCATAAGGACCGAGGGCTTCTTCCCCGGGACGACCGACAAGTGGGGCTACTGGAGATCCTACATCGGAACGGAAAACGGCGTCAAGGTCTCCAAAACGGCGATCGCCGGCGAGTATAACGGCGGCGTGTTGCTGTTCGACATCGTCGCCCACATCGAAAACGACGAGCTCAAGGACATCGCGATCAGCGACGCGCTGGCGTTTGTCGTCGATTCGGTCACGTACGATAATTTCGGGCCGCAGACCATGTATTCGTACATCCCCGGCGAGTACGAGCAGACGGACGCCGCGGACACGCCCTGGCACGTCACGCTTGCCGAGGATCACACGGGCGTCCTCCGCACGGACAAGGAAGTTCCCATCGTCTGGGGCAGCATCGAGCTGACGCCGAGCAATGGAGACGGTCCGTACGAGTACACCATCGAGGGCGACGGTCTGTACCTGCAATACGGCGACGAATGGCTGTCGTTTGAGCGGCAGTAACCGCCGCAGCTTCCCCGGAGATCTTTTGCCGTTTCGGCATCAAATACGCCGCAAAACGCGGCTTACAAACTATTGGAGGAATCACAATGAATACTTTGAGCCTGATCCTGACTATCCTGCAGATCGTCAGCGCCGTCGTGCTGATCGTCATCGTGTCGGTCCAGTCCGGCAAGAGCGCCGGTCTCGGCGCCGCCATCAGCGGCACGTCGCAGAGCTATCTGTCCAAGAACAAGAGCGCCTCGTTCGACGCGAAGCTCAGCAAGGCGACCAAGTGGGTCGCCGCGGCGTTCATCCTGCTGACGTTCTCGATCTCGCTGGCAGCCCTGTAATCGCGCAGACATACGGCGATCCGCCAAAGGCGGGTCGCCGTTATTTTATCTCCACGCCGGTGTAGTAGTGCTGCAGGATCGCGCGGTAGTCCGCGCCCGAACGCGCCATCGCCTCCGCGCCGTATTGGCTCATGCCGACGCGGTGCCCGTAGCCGCGCGTCGTGATCACGACGTCGCCGCCCTCGACGGCAAAACTCATGTTAGTGGACGGCAGCGAAAACAGAGATCGAAGCTGCGTGCCGGTAAATTCGGCGCCGCCGAGCTGCGCCGTCAACACGCCGCCGCCGTCGGAGCGCGTGATCTTTCCGAACCAGTCCTGCGGCAGCACGGAGAAGACCGCGGACGGATCGGCTGCCTGCAATCTCCCGCGGAATTCGTAGAGCGAAAACGCGAAGCGGCCCTCGAATTTGCCGCAGTCCTCCTCGCCGGGGCTTTCGACCGAGCGCAGGTACGGCACGTCGCCGCCCCAGACCGCCGCGGCAGGCTCGCTCCTGCCGCCCGAGCAGGAAAAATAGACTGCGTCGATCAGCTCGCCGCCGTACCGCAGCGTCTGTCCCGCCGTGTCGCGGACGGCGGACGCCGCCTTTTCGCGGTACGCCTCATATGCCGCGCCGAGCTTTTCGCGCAGCGCCGCGGGATTTTCCTACGCCTGGCAGCACGCGGGATCGGCGCAGACGTCCGCGTCCGCGTGCTTATGGCTTTGCGCCGTCTTTTCCGCAAACGTCCGCGCGGCGACAGCCTGCGCCTTCAGCGTCTCCGCCGAAAAAGACGGCAGACATTCCGCCATCACGACGCCGGTCAGATACTCGTCGAGCGGCAGCTCGGCGACGCTGCCGTCCGTCTTGACCGCGACGGTCTGCGCGGCGGGCTGCGCCCGCTCCTCGATGACCAGCACGTAGTCCTGCTGCGGCTGCGACGGCTCCCTGCCCAATAGCAGCGCGCCGCCCAGCAGCGCGATCAGCACCCCTGCCGCCAAAAGCTTCACACGGATCCCCCCCTGCTGCATCATACGCGGCGGCTTGTCCCCGATATGCCGCCCTTGACACGCTTTTTTTGCCGTCGTATAATAGACGCATCAACCGAACAGGAGTTCTTTATGAAAAAGTCGGTCAAAATCATCCTGATCGTGCTGGCGGTCGCCATCGTTCTGGTCGCCGTCGGCGCGTATATCCTGGTGTTCCGCACGCCCGTGACCGCGGACTTCTACGTCTCGCACGGCGACAGCGCCATGGAGCGCGGCAATTACAGCGCCGCCGTGCGCTGGTACAGCGGCGCGCTGAAGCTGGATAAGACCGATCCCGCAGTCGCCGTCCGTCTGGCGGAGGCGTACCGCGGCGACGGCAACTACACCAAGGCGGAATACACGCTGGTCAGCGCGATCACGAAAGATCCCACGCTGGCGGAGTTGTATATCGCGCTCTCCGAGACGTACGTGGAGCAGGGCAAATTCCTGGACGCCGACCGCATGCTGACGCGCATCGCGGACGACGGCGTGCGCGAAAAACTGGAGGCGATGCGTCCCGAGCCGCCGACGCTGACGCCCGACAGCGGCTATTACGCGACGTATATCACCGTGACGGCGACCGCGCCGTCCGGCACGATCTACGTGACCGCCACGGGCGACTGCCCGTCCGACGAGCGCGACCGCTACGAGCAGCCGCTGGAACTGCCGCTGGGCGAGACGACGGTCTGCGCCATCGCGGTGGATGAAAACGGTCTTGTCAGCCCGATCCGCTACGCGGGCTACACCGTCGCCGGCGTCATCGAGCCGGTCACGCTGACCGATCCCGTGCTGGACGCCGCCGTGCGCGAGGCGCTGGGCAAGCAGCCGGAAGACACGCTGATGACGAACGAACTGTGGAACATCGCGGAACTGTCGCTGGACGGCGTCGCGGACGTTTCGCAACTGAAACTGCTGACGGGACTGACGCGGCTGGATGTGCAGAACACCACGGTGTCCGATTTTACGGTCGTGCGCGAACTGCACCGCCTGACGGCGCTGAAGTTGAGCGGCTGCGTCCTGTCCGCCGACACGGTCAACGCCATCGGTGAGATCACGGGGCTGACGGAACTGGAACTTGCCGCCTGCGCCATCGGCAGCGCCGTGCCGCTGCAGGGGCTGACGAAGCTGACGACCCTCGATCTTTCCAACAACAACGTGTCCGATCTGACGCCGCTCGGGCTGATGACCGTGCTGGAGACGCTGAAACTGCACAACTGCCCCGTGACGGACATCTCCCCCGTCGCCAAATGTGCAGCGCTGCGCGAGATCGATCTCAGCGGCTGCGGCGTGACGTCGCTCAAGGCGCTGGAGGGCATGAAGTCTCTCGAGACGCTCAACGCGTCGGACAACGAACTGACCGACATCGCGGCGCTTTCCGGCTGCGAGAAACTGCAGAAACTGAATATCTCGGCGAACCACGTGACGGACGTGTCCGCCGCGGCGCTGCTGCCGGAACTCTCGGTGCTGGACGCGAGTTACAACGAACTGACCGAACTCCCGCAGTTTGAAAAATCGTCCAAACTGCAGGCGATCCACCTGAACTACAACGCCGTGACGAGCGTCGAGGGGCTGCGCGATCTGCCGTATCTCAACTACGTGTATCTCGATTACAACGAGGTCTCCGATCTGACGCCGCTCGCCGGCTGCGCCAATCTGGTGCAGGTCGACGCGTGGGGCAATCCGATCTCCTCCGGCGTGGCGGAGCTGCAGGAGCACAGCATCATCGTCAACTACAACCCGAATCCATAGACATGCACAAACAGAGGCGGTATCGCAGCGCGATACCGCCTCTGTTTTCGTGTTGTTACAGCGTCACGCCGTAGCCGCCTGCAAGATACTGCCGCAGCAGCGTCACGTCCAGCGTGCCGACCGTTCCGTCGCCGTTGAGATCGGCAGTCGCCGGATCGAGCGTCACGCCGTAGCCGCCTGCAAGTCCGCGCCGCAAAGCGGTTATGTCCAGTACGCTCACGCAGCCGTCGCCGTTAACGTCGCCGCGCAGGGCACTTTTGGCGTCCGCAGCCAGACGGAACCCCACCGTCGAGGACGGGCTGTCCTTCCGTCCCTCACCGCGGTACGAGACCTGACAGCTCCGTCCGGTCGCATACCACGAGCCGCCGCGGACGGCGTAGCAGTCGACGCCCTTTTCCAGTCCGTTCTGCGCGGTGACGACCGACGAGGTGATGTCCCATGAGTTGCCCGACATATCGTAAAGCCCAAGCGTATTCGGCGCATAGGCGTCAACCGGCGCGGTATAGCCGCCCTCCTCGCTGATCGTCGCGTAGAGGTCGGTTTGCAGGAAGTAGCCCTTCGTCGCGCTGCCGCCGTGATTTGCCCAGTTCGTTACCCCGCCGCTCGCGCTGATCGAGATGCACTCGCCGAGCGTTTCGCTCGCGCCGGCATAGTCGCCCTTGATATAGTTCACGACGTGGTCGCCGCCGTAATCGCGGAACAGCTTCGCCGCAATCACGCCGTTATACTGAAACGTCGTCGTCAGCTCGCACGTCGCCGCGTTGTACGACGGCGCGCTGTCGCTGTTCGCGTAGCGCACGGAGGCGGCGCCGTATTTCGTGCCGAGCGCGGCGTTTTCCCACTCCGCCTCGGTCGGCAGACGGAACACCCAGTCGTCGGACTGCGCCGAAAGCCACGCGCAGTATGCCGCCGCGTCGCTGTAGGAAACGCTCAGCACGGGATGATCCGCTTTTCCCTCGGGGTAGGCGCCGTTTTTCCAATAGCTCGGCGTGCGGTGCCTCGTGGCCGCAACGAACGCCGCATACTGCTCGTTCGTCACAGGATAGGCGCACAGCCAGTAGTCGCTTTCGATCGGCGACGCCTCGCCTGCGCCGCTGTTGGTCGTGGCGGCGCGGAACGCAAAGTCCGGACGCGCGTCGATGTGCACGAGCGCATCTGCGGGGTCGGTCTCATAGGCGGCACACGTATATACCGCACCTCCGATGCAAAGTACCAGCGCAAGAAGAATCGCTACAATCCGTTTCATTACTTTCATTTGTGGTTCCTCCTTTACTGTTTTAGCGTGTTATCCTGTTACAGCCATGCGTTTGCCCAGTCGGCGAGCGTTTTTGCATCATCGTGCGCGTGGAAGCGTCTGCCCTTCTCCACCTTTGCGCCGGGCGCGAGCGACTGCATATTCCGCCCCGCGTCGCCGATGTCGCTGCCGCCGGACGTGCAGAACGGCACGACCGTCTTGCCCGTGAAATCATACGATTCCATGAACGTGTCGATGACGCTCGGCTCGCGGTACCACCAGACGGGGAAGCCGACGAACACCACGTCGCACCCGCCGACGTTCGCCGCCGTATCGGCAAGCGGCGGACGGCAGGCGCGGTCCTGCATTTCGACCGTGCTGCGCGAATTTTGATCCATCCAGTTGAGATCAGACTTTGTGTAGGGTGTTTCGGGTTTGATCTCGTACAGTTCCGCGCCGATCGCTTCGGCAAGCGTCGCCGCAACCTTCGCCGTCACGCCGCTCGCGCTGAAATACGCCACCAATGCCTTTTTCATGTTTCCGGATCTCCTTTCATCTGCCGCAGCATATCCTCGCCGATCTCGTGCAGAAAGCGCAGCGCCTGCGGGCGAAGCGTCTGCGGGATCGTGCCGTAGGTCGTGTGCACCTCGAAATTCCAGTTGCCGTCGTAGCCGAGCCGCCCGATCTCGGGCAGGATCTCCTTCCACGGCACAGAGCCGAAATACGGGAAAAAGTGGTCGTCGCTGACGCCCTTATTGTCGTGCACGTGGGTGACGGCAAGATACGGCGCGATCAGCCGCAGCGCGGCGACGTGATCCAGCTTCGCGCGGTTGGCGTGACCGAAATCCCAGCAGACGCCGAAGATCGGATCGTGGAGCGTCTCCATCAGCCACACCAGCTCCTCCGCCGTGCAGCCGAAGTAGCGCAGACCGCCCTTGAACGTGTTTTCCATCGCGATCCGCACGCCGTGCTTCGCCGCCAGCTCGCCGAGCTCGCGCATGTGGCGCACCATGAAATCGCGCGTCCGTTTCTCGCTGTACTCGCCGCCGGACAGCAGCGACAGCGGGTGGACCACCGTCCACGGACGGTCGCCCATGCAGGACGACGCGACGATGCTGCGGCGCAGCATCTCCATGTTCCACTCGACCTGCGGCGACGCTTCGTCCTCGATGTAGAACCAGTACCCGTGCGTCTGCGTGACGGTCACGCCCGCCGCGTCGCAGGCGTCGCGCATCTCCTTCGCCCAGTCCTGCCAGCGATCCTGCGACAGCGGACGGTGGTCCTTCGCCGCCTGCGCGAAATTAAAGTCGACGCAGCGGAAGCCCGCCTCCGCCGCCTGCCGGACGCCCGCCGCGGGATCGAAGACTTTCCCCTGCGGCGTGTTCTGTATTTCGGTCGCACAGGTGGAGATCGAAAGTTCCATGTTATGCCTCGCTTACAAATTCCAGAATTTCATGCAGCAGCGCATTGCGCGCTTTTCTGCGCACCGCAGCGCGGTCACCGGAAAAACGATGCTCGCGGCAGACGGTCTTTTTCCCGTTTGACACCGCGGTATAGACCAGCCCGACCGGCTTGCCGCTGCCGTCGCCGTCGGGACCGGCAAGTCCCGTCACCGACGCGCCGATATCTGCGCCGATCGCCTTTCTCGCGCCCTGCGCCATCGCCTCGGCGGTCTCGCGCGAGACCGCGCCGTGCGCGTCCAGCGTCGCCTGCGGCACGCCGACGAGCTTTGCCTTGACGCCGTTCGTATAGGACACGACGCCGCCGAGATAGCTTTTCGAGCTGCCGGGGATCGCCGTCAGCGCGGTGCCGACCATGCCGCCGGTGCAGCTCTCCGCCGTGGCGAGCGTCAGACCGCGCGCCTCCAGCGCGCGCAGGACGGCTTCACTCGTCTTCATAGAAGCGCACCTGCACCTTCTCGGTATTCTCCAGCGCCCGCCTTACAAGCGCGTCGACGTCGAGCCTTGCCTCCGCCGCCTCGACCTGTGCAAGCTGCGGCTTCGTCTTGGGATGGCGCGGCGTGAACACCGTGCAGCAGTCCTCATACGGCAGGATCGAGGTATCGAGCGTGCCGATTTTCCGCGCGATGCGGACGATGTCCTCCTTGTCCATGCCGATCAGCGGATGGAACATCGGCAGCTTCACGACCGCGCCGGTACACGCCATCGCCTCCATCGTCTGGCTTGCCACCTGCCCGAGGTTTTCGCCCGTGACAAGGCAGCCGCAGCCGTGGTCGAGCGCGATCTCCTGCGCGATGCGCATCATAAACCCCCGCATCAGGATGGTGAAATACTCCTCCGGGCATCGGTCGCGGATCGCCTCCTGAATTTCCGTAAAGCCGACGATGTCGACCGTCATCCTGCCGGTGTATTTCGTCATCAGCCGCGCAAGCTCCAGCACCTTTTCCTTGGCGCGCTCGGAGGTGTACGGATACGAGAAGAAGTGGACGCACTCAATCTCCGCGCCGCGCTTGGCGATCATGTGCCCCGCCACCGGCGAATCAATGCCGCCGGACAGCAGCACCGCCGCCCTGCCGCCCACGCCCGTGGGCAGTCCGCCCGCGCCGGGCACGGCGGGGCCGTGGATGTACGCGGCATAGTCGCGGATCTCCACGTTGACGAGATACGCGGGGTCATGCACGTCGACGCGCACCTGCGGCAGCGCCTCGGCGATCCTGCCGCCGATCTCCTGCGAGATCTGTATAGAGCCGAGCGGGAACGACTTGTCAGACCGCTTGGACTCCACCTTGAAGCTCTCCGCCGCGGCAAGCTCGTCGCCTAAGTATTCCATCACCGCGTCGAAGATCGCGTCGAGATTTTTCTCCGCCGCGCGGCAGCGGCACATCGACACCACGCCGAAGATCGTGCCGCACGCCTCCCACGCGCCATCGAGATCGCACGCATCCGACTGCGGCTCCACGTAGACCGTGGACTGCACGATGTAGATGTGAAAGTCGCCGAAGTGCTTCAGACGGCGGCGCACGTTCTGCTTTAATTTGTTTTCAAACGTGAAGCGGTTTTGTCCCTTGAGGACGATCTCCCCCAGCTTCAGCAGAAATATCTCATTCATATCAGTTTGCCTCTCCGATCTTAAACGAGCGGTACTGCACCGCCTCGGCGATATGCTGCGGCTCGATGGCTTCGCTGCCGTCGAGGTCGGCGATCGTCCGCGCCACGCGCAGCACACGGTCGTAACTCCGCGCCGTCATGCCCATGGTCTCAAACGCCTGCCGCAAAAGCTCTTCGCTGTCCTTGCTCAGCTCGCACCACTTGCGCAGCGCGGCGCTGTCCATGCGCGCATTGCAGGTCGTGCCGTCGCCGAACCGTTCGCGCTGGACCTCTCTTGCCGCGTCCACGCGCTTCTTGACCTCTTCCGACCGCTCGGCGAGCGCGCGGCTTTTGAGCTCCTCGAACGGCACCGCCGGCACCTCCACGATCATGTCGATGCGGTCAAGCATCGGTCCGGACGCCTTGCTCATGTACTGGTCGACGTCGCGCTGCGAGCAGGTGCACCGTCCCGACGGATCGCCGTACCAGCCGCAGCGGCAGGGGTTCATCGCGCAGACCAGCATGAAGCTGCTGGGGTAGCGCACCGTGGCGTTGACGCGCGCGATGGTCACCACGCCGTCCTCCACCGGCTGACGAAGCGCCTCCAGCGCCTCGCGCCGGAACTCCGGGAATTCGTCGAGGAACAGCACGCCGTTGTGCGCCAGCGAGATCTCGCCCGGACGCGGGATCGTGCCGCCGCCTGCAAGACCGGGCACCGAGATCGTGTGATGCGGACTGCGGAACGGTCTGACGCGCACCAGCGGATCGTCGGCGCGCAGAAGCCCGACGACGGAGTGTATCTTCGTCGATTCCAGCGACTCCTCGCGCGTCATATCCGGCAGGATCGACGGCAGCCGCTTGGCAAGCATGCTCTTGCCGGAGCCCGGCGGGCCGATCAGCAGGATGTTATGCCCGCCTGCGGCGGCGATCTCCAAAGCGCGCTTGACGTTCTCCTGTCCCTTGACGTCGCAGAAGTCCGGCAGCGGGATGCTGGACGGCTGCGGGATCCACTTTTCCGCGGGCTGCATCGGCTCGTCGCCCGAGAGATGCGCCGCAAGCTGCCGCACGCTGCGCACGCCGTAGACGGTCAGCCCGTCGGCGAGCGTCGCCTCGGCGGCGTTTTCGGCGGGGACGTACAGCGCCCTGACGCCCATGTTCACGGCGGCAAGCGCCATCGGCAGCACGCCGGGCACGGGGCGCAGATTTCCCTCAAGACTCAATTCGCCCAGAAATGCCGACGATGCGTCCGGCAGACGGACGGCGTCCGACGCGCCGAGGATGCTGAGCAGGATCGGCAGGTCGTACATGCTGCCGCTCTTTTTCCGGTCGGCTGGCGCGAGATTGAGCGTGATGCGGCTGACCGGGAATTTGAAGCCGCTGCTCTTGATGGCGGCGCGGACGCGGTCGCGCGATTCCTTGACCGCCGCGTCGGGCAGACCGACCACGTCGAACGCGGGCAGACCGCCGGAGATAAAGCACTCCGCCGTGACCTCAAACCCGTCGATCCCGCTGATGCCCAGCGAACGCACGCGACTGAACATCCCGCCGCCTCCTTCCGTTTTTCGTGTTCTTATCATACACTATAATCCGCCAAAAAACAATCTTCGCTTTTTCAAAAGAAATGTAAAAATCCGTCGCGCTTTCGGTTTACAAACAGACAAAAGTGTGTTATGATGTCAGTTGGTGAATTTTGGACTGTTCAACACCGCAGTCCCATAACAAATAGGAGGTTCCTTCATGGCTAGAAAACTCAAAACCATGGACGGCAACACCGCAGCGGCGCACGTATCGTATGCGTTCTCCGAAGTTGCGGCGATCTACCCGATCACGCCGTCCAGCCCCATGGCTGACCTGGTCGACCAGTGGTCTGCCAACGGTCTGAAGAACATCTTCGGCACCCAGGTCAAGGTCGTCGAGATGCAGTCCGAGGCCGGCGCCGCCGGCGCAGTCCACGGCTCTCTGGGCGCGGGCGCTCTGACCAGCACCTACACCGCGTCGCAGGGCCTTCTGCTGATGATCCCGAACATGTACAAGATCGCCGCCGAGCAGCTCCCCTGCGTGTTCCACGTCTCCGCCCGTACCGTCTCCACCCACGCGCTGAACATCTTCGGCGACCACTCCGACGTCATGGCCTGCCGCCAGACCGGCTTCGCCATGCTCTGCGAGAACAGCGTGCAGGAGGTCATGGACCTCTCTCCCGTCGCCCACCTCGCCGCGCTGACCGGCAAGGTGCCGTTCATCAACTTCTTCGACGGCTTCCGCACCTCCCACGAGATCCAGAAGGTCGCGGTCTGGGATTATGAGGACCTCAAGGAAATGTGCGACATGGACGCCGTCAAGGCGTTCCGCGAGCACGCCCTCAACCCCCAGAACCCGCACATGCGCGGCTCCCACGAG
>JAFSXP010000169.1 GCA_017443965.1 Oscillospiraceae bacterium | reverse complement strand
TACCCCCAATGAAGTCTTTTTTGATAATTCAGGTGTTGCACTTGCTTGACAATCTGCCGTGCCGAGCGAAGCGAGGCGGAGGGGGTTGCACAGCATTATCGTACTGGGGCGCTCACCCCCTCAGGCGCTTCGCGCCAGCTCCCCCGTAAGGGGAGCTTTTTCGCCGCGGCGGGATGTGGGCATCCCGCCCTACGCGTACGGTGCATGATCGGCGGGCGATTTTACAATCGCCCCTACGGTCTACTGACCTCTGACCTCTGACCTCTGTCTACCGTCCTCTGTGCATGCGCGGCTGCGCCGCGTCGAGAAATCGCAGGAAGCTCCCTGGCGCTTCGCCGTACAGGTCGAGTCCCGTATCGGCAAGCTCGACCAGCTTGTTGCCGCCGTGATAGTCGCTGCCCGCCGTGGCATAGAGGTCAAACTGCTCGGCGAACGACAGCACCTCTCTCGTGATCTTCGGCGTGAAGCCGGAATAGAACGCCTCCACGCCCTGCAGGCCGAACGCCTTCAGCCGACCGATGCGCTGCGCCATCTCCTCGCCGAGGATCAGCTGATCCCCGCTGCCGTAGGTCGGATGCGCCAGCACCGGGATGCCGCCGCTGCCTAAAATCCCCGCGATCGCCTCGTCCGGACGGACGTATTCGCTGCGGACGCGCATCTTGTCGATGAAGTCGCGGATGGCGGTCTCCTTGTCCGTGGCGTAGCCGTATTTCACCATCAGGTTGCCGATGTGCGGCTTGCCGGGGTTTTTCAGCGCGTGCAGACGGCGCAGATCCCCGTCCGAAAAGCGGAAGCCGTATTTCTCCGCCAGAAAATCCAGCCGCGCCTGCACCTTTTTCAGCCGCAGGGTATGCCCCTTATCCACGACCTGCCGGATCGGCGCGCTGTCAAAATCGAAGCCGTAGCCGAGGATGTGATACTTGCCGTATTCATCCCTGCACGAAAACTCCACGCCCGTCAGAAACGCTGGATCGCCCGGCTGCAGCAGCATGCAGACGTCGACGCAGCCGTCGAACGAATCGTGATCCGTCAGCGCGAACAGACCGATCCCCGCTGCCCTGACCTTCTCCAGAAGCTCCGCCGGTGAATCGGTGCCGTCCGACACGGTCGAGTGCATGTGCAGGTCGATGATGCCGTACTCGTGTGCCATGGCGTTATTCGACGGTCAGGATGTCCGAAAAGCCCGTCAGCTCGAAAATATCCAGGATCGACTCGTTGGCGTGCGTCACCTTCATGCTGCCCTGCTTGTTCATCTGCTTCTGCGCGGAGAGCAGCACGCGCAGCCCCGCCGAGGAGATGTACCGCAGGCCCGAGAAGTCCAGCTCCAGCTCGGTCAGACCGGGGATCGCGTCGCGCAACTGCGCCTCCAGCGAAGGCGCGGTGTCGGTGTCGAGGCGTCCTTCCGGCTTGAAGACCGCTTTTCCGTTTTCGATGGTTTTTTTGATGGTGAGCATATGTATTCCTCCTGTGCGGATCTCTGTCCGCGGCTATTGTAGCAGACTTTTCCCGATCGCGCAATCCGAACGCCGCCCAAAGGCGGTGCGGTCTTTTTTTAATACCTCCGGCTGGGGAGGTAGTGCTCGAAGATCACGGCGTCGTGGTTGCGCTCCGCGCCGAGGCGGCGCGCCGTCCAGCCCACGCGCATGGCGCCCATTTTCTCCGCCGCGCGGACGGGCAGCGGACGCTTGCCGAGCTTGTAGGCGATGAACTGCGGCCGCGCGAGGAAATTCAGCAGCGTGTTGCTCAAAATGAAGCTCCGCACCGCGTCCATGCCGCCGCCGCGATAGACTTCCGTCTGCGCCGCAAGCTGCCCGCGCAGACGCTCCGGCGCGTGGCGGCGGAACCAGAAGACGATGAACGGATCAAAGCTCTCGATGCAGGCGTCGCCGCCGTAGGCGCGCAGCAGCTCGTTCGTCTTTTCGCACAGCTCGCGGTTGCGTCTGCCGGTCTTCAGCTCCACGATCAGCGGCACGCTGCCGCCCAGCTCCGCCAGCACGTCGGCGAACAGCGGGATGCGCTCGTCCGTGTCAAACAGGCGAAGCTGCTGCAGCTCGTCCCATTTTAGCTGATCCACGCGGCAGTCGACGCCGCACACGCGCGAAAGCGTGTCGTCGTGGAACACGACCACCCTGCCGTCGCGGCTGAGCTGCACGTCCAGCTCGACGCCGTAGCCGTTGCGCGCCGCCATGCGGAACGACGCCAGCGAATTTTCCGGCACGGTCTTGTCCTTTGTGTGCAGCCCGCGGTGCGCGATGTTGCGCCGCAGAAAAGGCGCCTTCTGAGCCTTTTCCGCGCTGCCCGGCGCGACGGCAAAGACAGCCGCCGCTGCCGATAAGCCGAACGCCAGCGCAAGCTTGGTTCCCGTTTTCATCGTAAGCTCCCCCTCAGAAAAACAGCGTGAAGAATTCGTCGTAGGTCTTGCGGACATTTTCGATGTGCAGGCGGATACACCGCTCGGCTTGCTGCGCGTCGCCGGCGCGGATCGCGTCTAAGATGGCGCGGTGTTCCTCCCACGAATGCTCGTCGCGCTTGGGGACGAGGATGGTCTTGGCGTTGTATTTGCGCATCTGCGTCTTGAGCCGCACAAGAATATCGGCGGCGGTGCGGTTGGGACACGCGTCGTAGATCACGGTGTGGAACTGCAGATTCTGCGCCGAATAGCCCAGCAGATCGCCGTTTTCGCGGCAGTCGGTCATCTGCTCAAAAATGCTCTCCAGCCGCCGCACGTCCTTTTTCGTGATGCACGGCACCGCGAGCCGCGTGATGAAGCCCTCCAGTTCGACGCGCAGGTCCAGATAATCCAGCACCTCCTGCCGCGAGTAGTTGCGCACCTTGGCGCCCTTGTTCTGCTCGATCGTGACGAACGCGTCGCTCTCCAGCATCAGCAGCGCCTTTTTGATCGTGTTGCGGCTGACGCCGTACTCGGTGGCGAGTTTGACCTCGGGCAAGCTCTCCGCCGGAGAGTAGAAGCCGTTTTCAATGCGCTCGCGCAGTTTTTCGTAGACGGTCGTCACCTGATTGGCTCTCGGCATGGTCGGTACACCTCAATTTTCGGATCAACATTGTTCAACACGGTTGCTGTCTAAAATATACCACGGCGGCGCGGTTTTGTCAATCGCCGCAAAATATGCCGCGGCGAGATTGCGGTTGACAAGCGGGGAAAATTGTTCTACAATAAAGAGCAACAAGAATTATATTTTTAAGGAGGATTCCCATGGACTGCAAGCAACTGCTGAAAGGCGCATACGATCTGCACGTGCACTCCGCGCCGGACGTGCTGCCCCGCAAGATGAACGACATCGAGATGGCGCAGCGTATCAAGGACAGCGGCATGGCGGGCTACGCGATGAAGAGCCACTTCTTCTGCACCAGCGAGCGTGCCGAGCTGCTGAACGAGATGTTCCCCGACTGCGAATTCATCGGCGCGATCACGCTGAACAGCGCCGTCGGCGGCATCAACCCCACCGCCGTCGAGATGGCGGCGCGCAGCGGCGCGAAGATCGTGTGGTTCCCGACCTGCGACGACGCCGCCGAGCGTGAGCACACCTTCAAGGCCGATCCGTCGAAGCTGCCGTTCACGGCGCGTATCGTGATCGAGATGAAGCAGAACGGCATCGAGGCGCCGACCGTCTGCCTGCTGGACGACAAGGGCGAGCTGAAGCCCGAGGTCGGACAGGTGCTTTCCATCATCGCGCGCTACGACCTCATTCTGGCGACCGGTCACATCTCTCACGAGGAGGCGTACAAGCTGGTGCCCGCGGCGGCGAAGGCCGGCGTGAAGAAGATCATCATCACGCACGTCGATTTCCCGTCGACGTTCTACTCCATCGAGGATCAGAAGATGTTCGCGTCCTACGGCGCGATCATGGAGCACGACTACACCACCTGGTCGACCGGCAAGTGCCCGTGGGAGACCACGCTGGAGCAGATCCGCGCGCTGGGCGCGGACAAGGTCATCCTCGGCACCGACCTGGGGCAGAAGACGAACATCTACCCCGACGAGGGCATGCTGGCATGGATCGAAAAGCTGACCGCCGAGGGCTTTACCGCGGACGAGATCCGTACCATGATGGTCACGATCCCGCGGAAGCTGCTGGGCAAGGAATAAAGGTGAGGGGAGCCGAACACCTGTCGCCTGTGGGCGGCCCTGTT
>JAFSXP010000168.1 GCA_017443965.1 Oscillospiraceae bacterium | reverse complement strand
CGATGGCCACGCGCTGCTGCTGGCCGCCGGAGAGCTGCGAGGGGTAGCTGTCCGCGCGGTCGGCAAGCCCGACAAGCTCCAGAAGCTCCATGGCGCGGTCTTTCTGCTTTGCCTTTTCCGTGCCCGCGATCTCCAGCGGGAAGCACACGTTTTTCAGCACCGTCCGCTGCTCCAGCAGGTTGAAGCTCTGGAAGATCATGCCGATGGACTGCCGCGTTTTCAGCAGCTCCTTTTTCGGCAGCGTCATCAGATCGACGCCGTCCAGAACCACCGTGCCGGTCGTCGGACGCTCCAGCAGGTTGATGCAGCGCACCAGCGTGGACTTGCCCGCGCCGGAAAGACCGATGATGCCGAAGATCTCGCCGTCACGGATGGTCAGCGACACGTCCTCCAGCGCGGTGATCGAGCCTGCCTTGGTCTGAAACGTTTTCCCGAGATGCCGAATCTCTATCATGCTTCTTATTCCTCCGAAAATGAAATAAGACCGGAACCGCCGTTCCGGTCTTACATGTTCTTCTTCCGAGGGCGATCAGAACACTTCGGTCCGGGCGCGGCAAATCGTGCGCATGCAGCGCATGCACATCATCATAGCCATGTTGTCAGCCCGGCGAATCGTCATGTTCGTAAGCCCTTTCATTGGATTTGCCGCAATTATAGCGCGCATTGCCGCGCTTGTCAAGCGGGAATTTATATTTTCCGCGAAAATTGCATAAAAGGGTAGATTTTTTTTCGATTTGCCGTTATAATTATTAAGTTCTTTTTTATATTTCCGCATGTATGGGAAGCGAGGTCATCTTATGAGCAACTGCGCGATCGTCGGCATCAACTGGGGCGACGAGGGAAAAGGGCGCATGGTCGATCTGATCACGAGGGACTATGACGTGGTCGTCCGCTATCAGGGCGGCAGCAACGCCGGTCACACCGTGGTCAACGAATACGGGAAACACGCGCTGCATCTGGTGCCGTCGGGCATCTTCTCGAAGGGCGTCGTCAACGTCCTCGGCTGTGGCGTCGTCATCAATCTGCAAAGCCTGTGGGGCGAACTGGAAAACCTGATGAAGGCGGGCGTGCCCGTCACGCCGGAGAATTTCAGGATCTCCGACCGCGCGTCGATCACCATGCCGTACCACGTCCGCATGGATCAGCTTGAGGAGCAGCGGTTGAAGGATAAAAAATACGGCTCCACGCTGCAGGGCATCGCGCCCGTCTATTCCGACAAGTATCAGAAGAAGACGGTCATGATGGGTGAGCTTTTGCGTCCGGACTATCTCAAAAAGCGCCTGAAGGACATCCTCGCGTGGAAAAATCTGATCATCACCGGCGCCTACGGCGCGGAGCCGTTTGACTTTGACGAGCTGATGGCGTGGGTGGATACCTACGGCTCGAAACTCGCGCCGTTCGTCTGCGACACCGCCTCGTATCTGCGCAAGGCGGAGCGGGAGGGCAAGGACATCCTCTTTGAGGCGCAGCTCGGCGCGCTGCGCGATCTGGACATGGGCATCTACCCGTACACCACGTCCTCCAACACGACGGCGGGCTACGCCTGCGTCGGCGCGGGCGTGCCGGGCAGCAAGCTCGACCGCGTGATCGGCGTGGTCAAGGCGTATTCCACCTGCGTGGGCGAGGGCCCGTTCACCTGCGAATGGTTCGGCAAGGACGCCGAAACGCTGCGCGAGGCGGGCGGCGAATACGGCGCCTCCACCGGCAGACCGCGCCGCGTCGGACCGGTCGACTATCTCGCCACGCGCTACGGCGTCGAGGTACAGGGCGCGACCGAGATCGCGCTGACGAAGCTCGACGTGCTGTCGTATCTGAAAGAGATCCCGATCTGCGTCGGCTACAAGCTGGACGGCAAGCCGATCGACCGGTTCCCGTTCCCGGCGGATCTGGACCGCTGCGAGCCGATCGTTGAGACGATGCCCGGCTGGTGCTGCGACATCGGCGGTATCCGGGAGTTTGACAAGCTGCCAAAGGCGGCGCGGGACTACATCCTCGCCATTGAGAGCGCCATCGGCTGCCCGATCACCTACGTGTCGGTCGGCGCGGCGCGGGACGAGATCATTTTACGGTAAGAGGGGATCGCATGAAACCGATCTATGAAACGCCGCTGGCGTCGCGCTACGCGTCCGATACGATGCTGCGCCTGTTTTCGCCGGACACGCGCTTTACCACGTGGCGAAAGCTCTGGACGGAGCTTGCCCGCGCGCAGATGGAGCTGGGTCTGCCGATCACGCAGGCGCAGGTCGACGCGCTGGAGCGCAGTCAGAGCCCGATCAACTACGAAGAGATCGCCGCGCGCGAACGTGAGGTGCGCCACGACGTGATGGCGCACATCTACGGCTACGGTCTCATGGCGCCGGAGGCGAAGGGGATCCTCCACCTCGGCGCGACGAGCTGCTACGTCACCGACAACGCAGACCTCATCCTCTACCGCGACGCGCTGCGGCACATCCGTGCGCAGCTCCTTGCGGCGATGGGAAAGCTGGCGGACTTCGCGGAGAAATACGCCGCGACGCCGTGCCTCGGCTACACGCACTATCAGCCGGCGCAGCCGGTCACGGTCGGCAAGCGCGCAAGCCTGTGGCTGCAGGACCTGCTGCTCGACCTCGAGGAGCTGGACGACGTGCTCCGCGCCGTGCGCTTTCTCGGCTGCCGCGGCACGACCGGCACCGAGGCGAGCTTCATGGAGCTTTTCGGCGGCGACACGGCGAAGATCGACGAGATGAACCGCCGTATCGCGGCGAAGTTCGGCTTTGAGAAACTGTACGACGTCTGCGGGCAGACGTACCCGCGCAAGCTGGACAGCCGCATTTTCGGCGTGCTGTCGTCGATCGCGCAGAGCGCGTCGAAATTCGCGACCGACGTGCGGCTTCTGCAGCACGACCGCCAGCTTGACGAGCCGTTCGAGGACAAGCAGATCGGCTCGTCCGCGATGGCGTATAAGCGCAATCCCATGCGCTGCGAGCGCATCTGTTCGCTGTCGCGCTACGTGATCGCCGACGCGCAGACGGGCGCCATGACCGCGTCGAGCCAGTGGCTCGAGCGCACGCTGGACGATTCTGCGATCCGCCGCATCAGCGTGCCGGAGGCGTTTCTGGCGACGGACGGCGTGCTGCGGCTCGTGCAGAACGTCGCGGGCGGTCTGCGCGTCAACGAAAAGATCGTGGAAAAGACGCTGCGCGACTACCTGCCGTTCCTCGCCACGGAGATCCTGCTGATGGAGGCGGTCAGACGCGGCGGCGACCGGCAGGCGGTGCATGAGATCATCCGCGCCGCCTCGATGGAGGCGACCGCCAAGCTCAAGGCAGGGGAGCCGTTCGATCTGCCCGCTTCTCTTGCCGCCGATCCCGCGTTCGGCATGACCGCGGACGAGATCCGCGCCATGCTAAAGCCGGAGAGCTTCATCGGGCGCTGCGCCGAGCAGACGCTTGCGCTCGCCGCAAAATGCCGCGCGCTGACGCAGGGCGCGGCGGGAACTGCCGAAGAGATCAGTTTGTAATCTAAACCGTTTGGAGGTTTTTATGATGAAGAAGTACACGAAGCTCCTTGCGCTGCTGCTGGCGGCCGTGATGGTTTTCACGATGCTGCCGCTTGCGCTGGCGGACGAGGCGCAGATGGAGGGAGTAACACAGACAGGTGAGGAGACTCCCTCAGTCTCGCTCGCGCTCGACAGCTCCCTCGGCGAGGGAGCCAAAGACGAGCTTGCGGCGCTCGAGACCGCCGAAAAGGACGAGCCGATCGTCGGTGCGATGTCAAGCACCGTGGACGAGGCGGACGCAGTCTGGTCGTACACGCCGGTGAGCGGCAATGCGACGTATTACTACGATCAGCTTTCCGACGCCTACAAGTACGGTCTTGTGCCGGATTCGGCGGCGGGCATGCAGACTGCCGGCACGCTGAAGCTGCTGAAGGACTGGACGATCGACAACACCGTCGGCTCCGTCGTCGGCTCGACGTCGACCGGCGCGGCGACCGCGGGCAGCGCCGCCACCGTGGCTTTGATCGACTATCCGGGCAAGAAACTCAACATCGACTTCAACGGGCACACGATCCAGATCAACACACCGTCTGACAGTGACGACCGCGCCACGCTGGTCCGCCTCGGCAGGGGCAATCTGGACATGGACTACAGCGTCCATATCTTCAGCAGCGCGAAAGACGGCAGCGGCAATACGATCCGCGGCACGTTCTCCAAGAACAAAAACAAGAGCACCATGCGCGGCATCGTGATGGACTACGGCGGCGGCAGCGGTCAGCGGAACGTCGTCATCGAGGATATGAACGTCACGACGATCAAAAACGAGCCGGTCGTCAACCTGATGGGCACCGAGAACAATCTGACGATCCGCAACAGCACCATCACCTCGGCGACCACCTCCTACGGCGCCGTGACCATCGACACGCCGACCTGTACGACAACGACGAAGGTCACCGCGAACGTCACGCTGGAAAATTCCACGCTGAACGGCGGTCTGGCGGGTCTGATGCTGCTCAGCTGCAAAAAGAACGTCAGAACGAACTACACCACGGATTTCAGCAGCTCGCTGACCTTTATCGGCACGAACGTCGTCAACTGCAATTCGGCGACCGTGGGCGCGCAGCACCACGGCATCCTGATCGCCGAGCACTGCGACGGCACGGCGGCGTCGATGAGTGACATCGTGTACGACACGGAGCCGGAAGACGTGTCCGTCACCTCTGCGGGCGGCGCGCCGGAATTCACCGACGAGATCATTGATACCAAGTGCATCACCACGGTGCGCGAGGAGATCCCCGCCGCGGTGATCATGGGCGACGTCAACGACGACGGCGAGGTCAACGAACGGGACGTGCTTGCGCTTCGCCGCTGGATCGTCGGCGGCTACGGCGTTACGATCAACGAGGAAACGGCGGACGTCAGCCACGACGATATCGTCAACGGCATCGACATCACCGTCCTGCGCCGCTATTTTGCCGGCGGCTACGGCGTCTCGCTGGACGATCCGAACGAGTATAAGCTCTTCAAGCTCGATCTGACAGACGATACGCAGTACAAGACCTACGGACGCGCCTACATGGTGGAGCACGGCGTCAATCTGCTGTGGCCGGACGACGGCATCGAGTTCACGGCGATGTGCGAGGGCAGCGTCGAGCTGTCGTATCTCGCGGGCGAAAACGTCTACTTCCGCTCGTTCGTGGACGGCGTCGAGGTCGCAAGACCCGTCGCGACCTCGGCGGGCACGTCCGTCACCGTGGCGACGGGGCTTTCCCGCGGCGAGCATACGATCCGCCTCGTGCGCGATACGGATATCTCCAAGTCCAACCTGCAGTTCGTGCTGCGCGCGGTCAATCTGACCGGCGTGCAGTCGTCCGTGACGAAGCCCGCGAACAAGAGCCTGCTGATCGAATACGTCGGCGACTCCATCACGGCGGGCAAGTATACGCTGCCCGACCTCGGCGAGCCGGGACAGCACGCGGCGACGCTGTCGTATGCGTACCTGACCTCGCAGGCGCTGGACGCCGACTGGGTGGTCACGGCGCGCGGCGGCATCGGTCTGTGCCGCACGACGACGAACGGCGGCGGCTCGTGCCCGAAGACGATGGCGCAGTGCTACGACTACGTCAACCCGTTCGCGGCGGACGCCAATCTGATCGAATACGGCTTTGAGCGCAAGGCGGACGTCGTCATCATGGCGCTCGGCACGAACGACTCCACCTCCAAGATCCCGGAGGATGAATTCCTTGAGGCGACCAGAACGATCATCGACATGATCCGCGCGCGCAACGGCAGTGACGTCAAGATCGTCGTGCTGGCGAACATGATGTCCTCGAGCCGCAACGCGCACCTGCAATCGGTCGCGACGGAAAAGGGCACCTACTATCTGAAGGTCACGCTTGACAATTCCGGCGGCAACAACCACCCGAGCGTCTCCGGACACGAGACGATCGCACGCGAACTGACCGCGTACCTCCGCACGATCCTGTAACAGTAAGAGCGGGAAGCTCCGGTGGGAGTTTCCCGCTCCTCTTTGTTCTCCGCACCCGCAGGGACGAGCATTGCTCGTACGCCGCGTCCCCGTCCCTTGCAGGGCGCGACGACCCGGCGCGCAAAAAACCTCTCCCTCCGGGAGAGGTGCCCAGTGCGCACACTGGGCGGAGTGGGTGAGCGACGCAGTTCGATCCTGTTGTGTAACCCCCTCCGCCTCGCGTTGCTCGGCACCTCCCCCAAAGGATGGACTCGGCACCTCCCCCAAAGGATGGAGGTTTTGGTGCAGCGCAGACTTGCGAGTCACCACGAATGATTTGCTCTCTGCCGTCTGCCCTTATCCCTTTCGTGAAATCCACCAAAACGGACGGCAAATCGGGACAAATCTTCTCCGCCCGCCGCACTTGTTTTTTGCCGAAAAAAGGCGCATAGTTTAAGAGTAAAACATTATATTTTGGAGGCTCGTTATGGAACTGCTGAAACAGAAGATCCTGACCGAGGGCAAGGTCCTGCCCGGCGACATCATCAAGGTGGACGGCTTTCTCAACCACCGCGTCGACACCGCGCTGATGGAGAAGATGGCGGACGAATTCACCAAGTACTTCGACCCCGGCAAGATCACCATGATCCTGACCGCCGAGGCGAGCGGCATCGCGCTGGCGACGCTGACGGCGCAGCGGTTCCGCGTGCCGATGGTCTACGCGAAAAAGGCGAAGAGCGACAACATCGAGGGCGGTCTGTACCGCAGCGAGATCTACTCCTACACCTATAAGAAGAAGGTCACGCTCCTCGTGGCGCAGGACTGGCTCAAGAGCGGCGACAAGGTGCTGATCATCGACGACTTCATGGCAAACGGCTTCGCCGTGCGCGGTCTTATCGACATCGTGAGGCAAGCGGGCGCCGAGCTGGTCGGCGTCGGCATCGCGGTGGAAAAGGGCTTCCAAAAAGGCGGCGACGGCATCCGTCAGCAGGGCGTCACGGTCAAGTCCCTCGCCATCATCGAGGGGACGGAAAACGGCGTGATCCGCTTCCGT
>JAFSXP010000167.1 GCA_017443965.1 Oscillospiraceae bacterium | reverse complement strand
GATGCTCTTGCCCGCGGGGATCTTGACCGACCAGCGGATGGTCTTGCCGTCGATCCGCGCGCCGTTCGTGGCGCTGCCCTCGACCAGCGTGGTGTTTTCGGGGACATACTCCTCGACCGGCAGCTCTTTATACTCCTGCTTGCTGTGGTTGGTGATCGTCACGGTGACGGGGATCTCCTCGCCGGGCTGCGAAGCCGTGAACTTGGTGCGGTCGGTCGCGCGGTCGATCTCCAGCCCGGGGAACAGCAGACGCGAGGCGCCGGACGGCGAGGGCGTCTGCGGGCACTTGGGATCGTCCAGCGGCCGCATGATGGCAAAGCCGAGGCTGCTGCACTTGTCCTTGCCGAGGTACCAGTTGGGGCTGCCGTCCGGACTGTAGCAGAGCTGATCGACGGTCTGCAGCTTGATGGAGCCGGTGCCCTCGCGCTTATCCTCGCCGGTCTCGACGACCCAGCTCGAGCCCCAGCAGTGCAGCACGTACTGCTTGCCGTCGCCCAGAACGTCGCCGACAAACAGCATCGCGTGACCGGTATCCTTGTCCGCGCCGACGATGATATCGCCCGGCTGCAGGAGCTTGCGGCTCTCCTCGAGCGCCTTGGCCAGATCCTTTTCGCCCGCGGTGACGGTGGCGGGCGTGTCCGGCCCGATGTACTGGTAGGCGATGCCCGCCGTGCCCGTGGGCATGCAGCACCACGACCGCGTGCGCACCAGCCCTTCGTAGACCTCAAAGCCCATGGCGTTGACGTAGTTCTTATAGCAGAAATCGGAGCAGACGGAGTAGACCGGCGAATCGAGCGCCGCGTCCTCGGGCGTGCCGTTGTCGTGGTCGCGCTCGGTGTAGGTGGCGGCGATGGACCTGCCGTCATACTGGACGTAGGGGTTCTGATAGTAATACGCCAGCGCCGTCTGCGCGAGGATGGTCTGCAGTTGCTGCCGCGTATAGGTCTCGGGGAAGGTGTACGGCGTCGCCGACGGGTTTTTGATGACCGCCGCCTCCGTCGCAGGCGAAGAAGCATTCTCGATCATGGGCGGCTGCACGGCGGCAGCCGAAGCATCGTTCAGCTCCTCGGCGATCACCTTGTAGGTCTTCGGCGCGTAGACCGGCGCGGCGTCGGTCACGTCGACCTTCTTCGTTGCCAGCTCGATGCCCGCGCGCGTCTTGTCCGCCTCGGTCGCGCACTCAAAGACGACCTCGCCCGCATTTTTCATGACCTCGGCGGTCGTCGGCTCCCAGACCTCGGCGGTCGCGCCGGATTTGAACGTGATCTTCTTCGCCGGCAGCGAGGACTGCTTGCCGGAGAAGAGCAGCGTGACGTTATAGGGGATCGTCAGTTCATAGCCGGTCGCGTCGGGCATCGGCTTGGAGATCGTGACGTACTTCACGATGCCGGGGTACATCGCGGCAAGGTCCAGCGCGCGCTGAATGTACTTGCTGTCCTCGTTGATGACCTGCAGGCGCAGCGAGCCGCCGCCGAACGTGTCGATGACCTTGCCGATCGTCACGTTATTCGACGGGGTGCCGGTGCCGTTGTCGTCATAGCCCTGGTTGGCGCGGACGGAGAGTTGGCAGCCGTTGAGGTCCAGGCACGTCCCCTCGGGCATGCGGACGCAGAGCGTGCCCTCGTAGCCGCTCATCCACGGGTCATAGCCGCCCGGCGTGCGCAGCGTGGCGTCAAAGACGGTGAACGTCGCCGCCAGACGGATCATGTTGACCGTGCTGTTCGGCTCGTACAGCGCCTTGTAGGCAAGCAGGAACTCGCCCGCGTCCTCCACCGTGACGGCGTGTCCGGGACGCAGTTTGATCTCTTCCGTTTCGCCCTCCGCGGCGTGTGCGACGCCGGGCAGACAGCCGAGCGTCAGCGCGAACGACAGCGCGAGGCAGAGCATTTTCTTCAGTCTCATCGGAATCCCTCCGTTTGGTTGGTGATAAGACCAGTATACCGAAAAATACACAAAACGCAACGTAAATTTCATAAAAATACGGCGTATCGCCTTTGCGATACGCCGTATTTTTTACACTATCGGTCGACGACGCGCTCCATCAGCGTCACGTCGACGTTCCACCACTGCCCGCCGCGATAGACCGTCAGCGTGACGGTATCGCCCGCGGCGTACTGGTTTTTCAGCGTCTTGAGCGACGATGCGTCCGTGACCTCTTCGCCGTTCAGCGCGGTGATGATGTCGCCCTTGGAAATGCCCTTCTGCGCCGCGTCGGACTGCGGCGAGACGTAGTTGACGTACGCGCCGCGCGGCAGGCCGTAGTAGATGCGCACCGTGTCGGGCAGGTCCTCCGCCGAGATGCCGAGCGCCGGTCTGCCGGAGACGTAACCCTTTTCGATCAGTTCGTCCACGATCGGCTTCGCCGTGGCGATGGGGATCGCAAAGCCGAGCCCCTCGGTGTACGACGAACTGAGTTTGACGGCGTTGATGCCGACGATCTGCCCGTAGCAGTTGATCAGCGGGCCGCCCGAGTTGCCGTTATTCAGCGCGGCGTTGGTCTGCAGCAGGTTCATCTTCCTGCCGTTTATGAGAAGATCGCGGCTGATGCCGGAGATGATGCCGTCGGTCATGGTGCCGCGCAGTCCCGCGCTGACGGGGCTGCCGATCGCGACCACCGCGTCGCCGACGCGCAGCGCGTCGCTGTCGCCGAACTCGGCGGCGGTCAGTCCCTCCGCCTCAATCTTCAGCACGGCGAGGTCGCTGGTGGCGTCGCTGCCCACCAGCGCCGCGGTGTAGGTCTCACCGCGCTCCGTGCCGACGGAGAGATACGGCGTGTTTTCCACCACGTGCGCGTTGGTGATGATATAGCCGTCGGACGACATGATGATGCCGGTGCCGAGCAGGACGGACGTGCGCAACTGTTCCGAGATGGTAACGACGCTGGGCAGTACCTTGCGGTAGATCTCCTGCAGGCTGAGCGCGTTTTCCGTCTGCCCGGCGTAGTTCGGTGCGCCCTCCTGCGAGGGCGCGATGTTCAGCGTCTGCCCCGAGCCGACGCGCGGCTGCGGCGCGGCGGCATCCGGCTCGTCCGTCGGCGGCGCGGGCAGCATGCCGGGCGCCTCGCCGATCATGACGATCATGCCGTTTTTCGTTTGCTCGACCGTGACGGGCAGATGGCGGTAGGCAAGCCAGCCCAGCGCGGCGAGCACGGCAAGCGCGATGAGCAGCACCCACGGCCAGACGCACCGCTTTTTCTTCGGCGGCTCCGGCTGCGGCTGCGGCTCTTGCTCCGGCTGCGGCGACGGCGGCGCGTCCCGCAGTTGCTCTTGTTCTTCCATGATATACATGCGTTACGCCCCCCTTCCGTCACTTGACCGCCGGCATGGTGAAGGTGAACGAGGTGGCGCCGTCGTGGCTCTCCACCCAGATATCCTCCCCGTGCGCGCCGATGATGGTCTTGACGATGTAAAGTCCCAGGCCGACGCCGCCGGGATCGCGGCTGCGGCTCTTGTCCAGCTTGTGGAACCGGTCGAAGATCAGCGGCAGCTCCTCCGCCGGGATGACGGGACCGGTGTTGCGGATCGTGACCAGCACCTTTTCGCCCTCCTGCCGCACCTGCGCGGTCAGAAAACCGCAGTCGTTGCAGAATTTCACGGCGTTGTCGACCAGATTGTAGATCACCTGCGTGACCGCGTCGCGGTTCGCCACGGTGTAGACCGGCTTATCCGGCAGGTCGAGATCGACCTCCAGATGCTTTTCCTCGATCTGCCGCTCGAAGGTGAACATCACCTGCATGACCGCGTCGGACAGGTCGAAGCGCGTCTTTTTCGTCTCGTCCATGCCCTCCGCCTGCATGCGGGAAAGCTCCAGCATGCTGCGTACCAGGCGGTTGAGACGGCGCACCTCGTCCGAAACGGTCTTCATGTAGCGCGGATGCTCCTCGGGCGGGATCGTGCCGTCCAGCATGCCGTCCATAAAGCCGGCGATGGTCGTCATCGGGGTTTTCAGCTCGTGGCTGACGTTGGCGATGAACTCCTGCCGGCGGCGCTCCGCCTGCTGCAGCGTGTCCGCCATGTTGTTGAATGCCGCCATCAGCTCGTCCATCTCCGCGGACGTGCTCTTGCTTCTGTCGGCGCGGACGGTATAGTCGCCGCGTCCGAACCGGCGCACCGTGTCCGCCAGCTCGCGTATCGGGCGGATCTCCCGACGGCTGACCAGATACGTCGCGCCCAGCGCGATCAGCATCACCGCCAGCGCGGTATAGAGAAACACGCGGAACACGGCGCGGCTGCTGTCCGTGACGGTGGACGCGGGCGTGGACACGATCACCGCGCCCAGCGTTTCGCCGCTGTCCGAGTGCAGACTGACCGCCTCGATATAGCGCGTCTGCTCATCGTAAAGGTCGGGCAGCGTGCCGGTCGTCCGGTTGACGCCGCTTGCCAGCGTCTTTTCCATGAAACCGCCGCCGACCGTTTTCCCGATATGCTCGCAGCTGAAGTCCTCGCACGAGCAGACGATCACCGTGCCGTCCGTATCGCAGACGACCGCGTCCGCGCCGGACACGTGCGCGGCGAGCGTCATGCTCATCCGGAAGTCCCAGCTGCTTTCCAGATCGCCGGCAGAGCTGTACGCCTGCGTCAGATCGGCGATCGCGGAGGCGTTGCTTGACAGCGTTTCGCGTTTGTCCGCCTCGAAATGCGACAGCATGGCGACGCGGTACGCCGTGCCGGTCAGCAGCAGCGAAAGCAGGATCAGCGCAGCGATCAGGATCATCTGCCTGGAAAAAGCAGAGCGCATTTACAGCACCTCGAATTTATAACCTCTCGTCCAGATCGTCTTCAGCGACCACTGGTCGGACACGCCCTCCAGCTTGTCGCGCAGGCGCTTGATATGGACGTCGACCGTGCGGCTGTCGCCGAAGTATTCGTAGCCCCAGACCTCGTCCAGCAGCTCGTTGCGCGAAAACACGCGGTTCGGCGACGACGCCAGACAGTACAGCAGCTCCATCTCCTTCGGCGGCGCCTCCAGCTTCTTGCCGTCGACGATCAGCTCGAACGAGTCCATGTCGATGACCAGCTTGTCGAACGTCAGACGGCGCGACGTCTGCCGCGCGGTCGTGCCGCGGCGAAGCACCGCCTCCACGCGGGCAAGCAGCTCGCGCATCTCGAAGGGCTTGGTGATATAGTCGTCCGCGCCCTCCTTGAGCCCCGCGACCTTGTCGTCCAGCTCGCCCTTCGCCGTCAGCATGATGACGGGCGTCGGTCCCTGCTGGCGGATGGCGCGGCACACGCCCCAGCCGTCCAGCACCGGCAGCATCAGATCGAGCAGCACCAGATCGGGCTTCACCTGGCTGAACATCGAAACGCCCTCGCCGCCGTCGTAGGCGGCGAAGACCTCATAGCCCTCCCGTTTGAGGTACATCTGCAAAAGATCGGAGATATTTTTATCGTCTTCCACAACGAGGATCGTCTTTGCCATGGTCTTTGCCTCCCTGTCGTTCTTTTCTCCTATTATAGCGCGGTTTTTCGGCAAGGCGTGAACAATTTGTAAAAAGAATATCCCGCCGAAGCGGGATATTCGTTACAGCGGCTTTTGTTTGATCTTCGCGAATTGCCGCGGGTACTGCAGCGGCGTCGGGCGCGTCTTGCGCACGACGATCACCGCGTGCTCGGCGTCGCCGATCCGCACTGCGGCGGTCTTCTCCGCCGTGCCGCCGAGCGTTTCGATCGCGCAAAGCGCCTCCGAGAGCTCCTCGTCGGCGCGTGCGCCCTTCATGGCGAGAAAGCAGCCGCCGACCTTGACAAGCGGCAGGCACAGCTCCGCCAGCATATCCAGCCGCGCGACCGCGCGCGACACGCAGACGTCGAACGCTTCGCGGTGCTCGCGGGCGTATTCCTCCGCACGGGCGGTGACGACCTCCGCCTCCACGCCGAGCGCGGGCAGCGTTTCGCGCAGCCACGCCATGCGCTTGCCGAGCGAATCGAGCAGCGTCAGTTTGATCGACGGCTCCGCGATCTTCAGCGGCACGCCGGGAAAGCCCGCGCCGCAGCCGACGTCGATCACGCTTTTTCCCGCGAGACCGCAGACGGTCAAAAGCGACAGCGAATCGAGGAAGTGCCCCGTCGCCACGCCGGCGCCGTCGCGGATGGCGGTGAGGTTCATGACCTTGTTCTTTTCCAGCAGCAGCTCCCCGAACCGGCAGAGCGTATCCGCCTGCGCGTCCGTGAGCGTCAGCCCGAGCCCGGGCAGCCCGGCAAGCAGCGTTTGCTTCATCTCAGCACATTTTTGCGCCGGCGGGGATCGCGTCGTCGAGCATGACAAGGTGCAGCTTCTCCTCGCCGTGCTCCTTGTGTACGGCGGAGATCAGCATGCCGCACGACTCCAGCCCCATCATCTTGCGCGGCGGCAGGTTGACGACGGCGAGCAGCGTCTTGCCGATAAGCTGTTCCGGCTCGTAGAATTTATGGATGCCGGAGAGGATCTGCCGGTCCGTGCCGGTGCCGTCGTCCAGCGTGAAGCGCAGCAGCTTTTCGGACTTTTTGACCGCCTCGCACGCCTT
>JAFSXP010000166.1 GCA_017443965.1 Oscillospiraceae bacterium | reverse complement strand
CCCCCCTCCCCCCCCCGCCACTGTTAGAGGATTTATTTGATTTTCGCGTACTTGTCGAACTCGTCACAGATCTCCTGGTCCGGCGCCTTCGTGAGCAGCGACACGACGACGATCGCGATGCAGCTGACGATGAATGCGGGCAGCAGCTCGTAGACGTCTACGACGCCGCCGAGCGGACGGACGAGGAACTTCCAGATGAAGATCGTCGCGCCGCCGGCAAGCATACCGGCAAATGCGCCCCACTTGTTGGTGCGCTTCCAGAACAGCGAGAACAGGATGATCGGACCGAACGCGCCGCCGAAGCCGCCCCACGCGAAGGAGACGACACGGAACACGGAGCTGTCCGGATTCCACGCAAGGAACAGCGCGACGACCGCGATCAGAACGACCGTGACACGCGCCGTAACGATCGCCGCCTTTTCGCCGATCTTGATGTGGAAGAAGTCCTGCAGAAGGTCCTTGGAGACGCTCGAGGACGCGGCGAGCAGCTGCGAGTCCGCGGTGGACATCGTCGCGGCAAGGATGCCCGAAAGCACCACGCCGCCGACGACAGCGAGCAGCGCGCTGTGCTTGCTCATCAGCTTGGCAAGCTCCACAACGATCGTCTCGGAGTCCTGAAGATCGATGCTCAGCTCCTTGACGACGCTGTAACCGATCACGCCGATCAGCACGGCGACCGCCATGGAGATCACGACCCAGATGCTGGCGATACGGCGGGAGGTCTTGACCTCGCTCTCGTTGCGGATCGCCATGAAGCGAAGCAGGATGTGCGGCATACCGAAGTATCCGAGACCCCACGCAAGCGTCGAGACGATCGGAACGAAGCCGAACGTTCCGGCTGTACCGGTCTCGGGGATGTAGCCCTTTGTCAGATCGAGGTAGCCGGGCAGCGCCTGCGCGTTCTGCACGACGTTCGACCAGCCGCCTGCCGTCCGGATGCCGAACACAACGATCACGAGCAGCGCGACGGTCATGACGATCGACTGGATCAGGTCGGTGGTGGAGACCGCCATAAAGCCGCCGAGCACCGTGTAGGTCACGATAACGACCGCGCCGATGATCATGGCAAGATGATAATCCCAGCCGAACAGGCTGCTGAACAGCTTGCCGACGGCGCTGAAGCCGGACGCGGTGTACGGCACGAAGAAGATGACGATCACGAGCGCGGACACGAGCGACAGCACGGCGCGCTTATCGTGGAAGCGGCGCGTAAAGTAGTCCGGGATCGTGATCGCGCCGATCCCTGCGCTGTAACGGCGCAGACGGCGTGCGACAAGCAGGAAGTTCAGGTACGTGCCGACAGCAAGACCGATGACCGTCCAGCTGACCTCTGCAAGACCGCAGAGCAAGGCAAGTCCGGGCAGTCCCATCAGCAGGTAACTGCTCATGTCCGACGCCTCCGCGCTCATGGCGGTGACAAGCGGGCTGAGCTGACGTCCGCCGAGGAAGAATTCGGCAGAGCCGCCCTTACTGCGTCTGTTGTAGGCAATACCGATGGCGACCATGCCGCCGAGATAGACGATCATGGTGATCAGAACGATGATGGTGGATGTCGTCAAAGCGATCACTCCTTCTCCAATTTCAAATTTGGATTGATTTTATCATAAAACGGTATAAATGTAAAGAAATTTTACGCGGGAGCGAAAACTCCCGCGTAAAACGATCACTCTTCCCAGTTGTGCCAGACGTTCTGAACGTCGTCGTCGTCCTCGAAGATCTCAAGCATCTTTTCCATGTTGTCGATGTCTTCCTGCTTTTCGAGCTTGATGTACGTCTGCGGGACCATCTCGACCTGCGCCGAGGCGAACGCGTATTTCTTGTCCTCCAGCGCCTTGGCGACGTCGTTGAAGTCGGCGGGGTCGGTGTAGACCGTGAAGCAGCCTTCCTCCGCCTCAAAGTCCGCAGCGCCCGCGTCGAGCGCGTCCATCATCACGGTGTCCTCGTCAAGATCGCCGTCCTCGTTATCGATCACGATGACGCCTTTCTTGTCGAACGACCAGCTGACGCAGCCGGAGGTGCCGAGACTGCCGCCGTACTTGTCGAAGTGGTGGCGGATGTTGCCCGCGGTGCGGTTGCGGTTGTCGGTCATCGTCTCCACGATCACGGCGACGCCGCTGGGACCGTGCCCCTCATAGGTGATGGTTTCGTAATCGTCGCCCTGACCGGCGGACGCCGCCTTTTCCAGAACGCGCTTGATGTTGTCGTTCGGCATGTTGGCGGCCTTCGCCTTGGTGATGACGGTGGCAAGGCGGGAATTGTACGCCGGATCTGCGACGCCGCCTCCCTCCTTGACCGCGACGATCATTTCCTTGGAGATCTTCGTAAACGCGGCGGCGCGTTTCGCGTCCTGCGCGCCCTTCGTCTTTTGGATGTTATGCCATTTGGAATGTCCGGACATAGGAATCTTCCCTTCTCAAAAATCTGTGCGTATTCTATCACAAGTTTTCCGCTGTGGCAACCGTTTCTTACAGAAATCGCGTCGGATCGGCGTGACGCTGCGACAGGACGCAGCGCAGCGACGGGTATTTTGCGCGGATCGCGTCGTACAAAACGCTTGCGACGGGGTTCTCGGTCTCGAAATGTCCCGCGTCGATCAGATTGACGCCCCAAAGCTCCGCCTCCAGAAACTTGTGGTATTTCAGATCGGCGGTCACGAACGTATCGCAGCCCGCCTGCGCGACCGCGGCGATCTCGTCGCCGCAGGCGCCGCCGCCGACCGCGACGCGATGCACGGGCTTTCCGCCGTCGGCAAAGCGCAAACCGTCGCAGCCGAGCTTTTCTTTCAACCGTGCTGCAAACAACGGAAGATCGGTTTCATCAACAGACCCGCAGCGGACATAGTCGCCGATGCGTTCCACGTTTTGCAGTCCGAGCTTTGCTGCCAGCACATCGTTGACGCCGCCGACAGCACGGTCGAGATTGGTGTGCGCGTTCACGCAGGAAATGCCGTGCTGCGCGGCGTAAAGCAGCAGTTTTCCGGTCGGATCGCGGTCTGTCACGGTCGCGATCTCCCCGAAAATCAGCGGATGATGCGTTACGACCGCCTCACAGCTGAGCGAAACGGCTTCTTCCAGCACCGGCAACGTCACGTCCAGTGCGACGAGGACGCCCGTCACGGGCGCGTCGGCGCAGCCGCAGAGAAGCCCGACGTTGTCCCACGGCTCTTTGTCGTCGGTCGGCGCAAGCTCCGCCAGAAGCGCTTCCAGATCGCGTACTTTCACTTCCATTTTATCTCATCTCCGATATCTCACGATATGCCTGTTCATAGAACGCCAGCTTTTCGCCGGGCGCGGACGCTTCGCGCAGTCCTGCGATCGTCCGCTCGATGCTTTGCAGCATCCGGTCGATGTAAAACCCGCAGTCCGTCTGCCGCATCTGCGGCGTGACGAACAGCGATCCCGGCGTGTAAGGCGTCTTTTCGCCCGTATAGCGGACTTTCATCGCAAAGTAGACGTGCCCTTCTTTGACGGCTTTCTCCCGCTCGATGGCGAAGCCGTTGTCAAACAGCCACTTGCGCAGCTCATGCGCGCCGGACTGCGGCTGCAGGATCAGCGTGTACCGTCCGTCACAGAGCCACGGGGCGTCCTCCAGGATCATGCGGATCAGATCGCCGCCCATGCCGGCACAGACGACGGTGTCGATCTCGTCCCGCTCGACCGCAGAAAGACCGTACGCACAGCGGAACGAAATACGGTCCGCGACGTCATACTTTTCTGCGTTGCGCTTGGCGGCGGTCAGCGGCATTTCCCGCAGGTCGGTCGCGATCACGCGGGAGGCGATCTCCTTCTGCAAAAGCCATATGCCGAGATAGCCGTGATCGCAGCCGACATCCGCTACCGCGGCGCCCTGCGGCACCATCGACGCCGACAGCGTCAGCCGCTCGGATAATTTGATCGTCATCATACCAAAAAAGAGGGCGATGCCCTCTTTTTTCAGGCGTTCTCGCCGGAGGCGATGAACTGATTGACTTCCTTCAGGAACTCGTCCGCGTCGATGCCGTGCACCATGCACGCCTCCTCGACGGTCTCGCCTCTTGCCGAGGGACAGCCGAGGCAGTGCATGCCGATGGAGAGAAACAGCGGCGCAGTCTGCGGCGCGAGATCCAGAACGTCACCGATAATGGTGTCCTTTTTGATTTCAACAGCCATGAGATTGACCTCCTTTTGTTTTTTTAGATTATACCCCGTTTTTCCGAAAAATGCAACAGAAAAGAAAACAGACCCCGACGGATCGGGGTCTGTTCGGTGCGAGTGGATCATTTCGCGCCGGCGATCTGCGCGGCGACTTCCGCGGCGAAGTCCTCTTCCTTCTTCTCGATGCCTTCGCCCTTCTCAAAGCGAACGGCGGTGACGAACTTCACGCTGCCGCCCAGCGCCTTGGCGGAAGAAGCGATATACTGCTCGACCGTCATGGAGCCGTCCTTGACGAACGCCTGCTGCAGGAGGCAGTTTTCCTCGTAGAACTTGTTCAGCTTGCCCGCGGCGATCTTTTCCTTGACCTGCTGCGGCTTGGAAGCCATCTTGGGATCGTTGTCCATCTGCGCGACGAGGATCTTCTTTTCTTCCTCGATCACGTCCTCGGTCACTTCGCTCTTATCCCAGAAACGGGGATTGAGCGCGGCGATCTGCATGGCAACGTCCTTGCCGATCACGGTCGCGTCGATGCCGCCCTCGACAGCAAGATTGACGACGACGCCGATCTTGCCGCCCGCGTGCACGTAGGACACGCTGGTGCCGGTGGCAAAACGGGCGAAACGGCGGAGCTGCAGATTCTCACCGATGGACATAACCTTCTCGGGAAGGACTTCCTCGACCGTCAGATCGCGGCCGGGGTACTTGCACTTGCGCAGCGCGTCGACGTCGACGGGATCGTCGGTGACGACGACCTTGGCGATATCCTTGACGAACTCGACGAACGCCGGGCTCTTCGCGCAGAAGTCGGTCTCGCAGTTGACCTCGACCACGACGCCCACGCCGTCTTCGACAGTGGCGTACGCCATGCCCTCAGCGGCGATGCGGCCTGCCTTTTTCGCAGCCTTCGCAAGTCCCTTTTCGCGCAGCCACTCGACGGCCTTGTCCATATCGCCGTCGGTCTCGGTCAGCGCCTTCTGGCAGTCCATCATGCCCACGTTCGTCATTTCACGCAGGGTCTTCACATCAGCAGCGGTAAATGCCATGATTATTTCCTCCTAATCAAAATCTTTGGTAAGCGCCGGTCGTTACGACCGGCGCTGCGGTATTATTCCTCGGTCTTCTCCTCGGCGGGAGCCTCGGCAGCCTCGGCCGTCTCTTCGGTCACGGGGCCCATTTCGACGCCCTGCTTGCCCTCGGTCACGGCGTTCGCCATGGTCGCGGCGATCAGGCGGATGGCGCGGATGGCGTCATCGTTGCCGGGGATCACGTAATCCACTTCGTCGGGATCGCAGTTGGTGTCGACGATGGCGACAATGGGGATGTGCAGCTTACGCGCTTCGGCGATGGCGTTGCGCTCCTTGCGGGGATCGACAACGAACAGCGCGCCGGGAAGCTTGCGCATCTCCTTGACGCCGCCGAGGTACTTTTCGAGCTTCGCGATCTCGCCCTGGTG
>JAFSXP010000165.1 GCA_017443965.1 Oscillospiraceae bacterium | reverse complement strand
ATCGAGCCCTCGGTCTTGCCCGCACCGACGATGTTGTGGATCTCGTCGATGAACAGGATGATCCTGCCCTCGGAATTTTTGATCTCCTCCAGCACCGCCTAGAGCCGCTCCTCGAAATCGCCGCGGTACTTCGCGCCCGCGACCAGCGCGCCCATATCCAGCGAGAAGACGGTCTTCTCCTGCAGGCTCTTCGGCACGTCGCCGCGGACGATCCGCTGCGCCAAACCCTCGGCGATGGCGGTCTTGCCGACGCCCGGCTCGCCGATCAGGCAGGGGTTGTTCTTCGTCTTGCGCGAGAGGATGCGGATGACGTTGCGGATCTCGTCGTCGCGCCCGATGACGGGATCCGTCTTCTTGCTGCGCGCCTGCTCCACCAGATCGGTGCCGTACTTTTTCAGCGCGTCGTAGGTGTCCTCGGGCGTGTCGCTCGTGACGCGCTGGTTGCCGCGGACGGATTGCAGCGTGCGCAGCACGTCCTCCTTCGTGATGCGGTACGTCTCCAGCAGACGCTTCACGGTGCTGTCCGCCGTCTCGATCAGCGCGAGCAGCAGATGCTCCACCGAAACGTATTCGTCCTTCATGCCGTCGGCGATCGATTCCGCCTTGGTCAGCGCCTGATCCACCGCCTGGGAAACGTAGATTTTATCCGCCTCGCGTCCGCTGCCGGATACCGCGGGGATCTTCGCAAGCTCCGCGTCCACTGCGGCGGAGAAGCTCTCCACCGTGACGCCCATCTTCCGCAGCAGCTGCGCCGTCAGCCCGTCCTCCTGCCGCAGCAGGGCGGCGAGCAGGTGCGTCTGCTCCATCTGCTGATTGCCCGCGGCAATCGTCAGGCTCTGCGCCGACTGCACCGCCTCCAGGGATTTCTGCGTAAATTTCTGTGCATTCATAATGCCGCACTCCCTTCTTTTAGCACTCGGATAGCAAGAGTGCTAATTTGTTCATCCACATCATACCACTGCTTTTTTGTTTGTCAAGGGGTATCGGCAAAGATTTGCAAGTTTTTCGCCGCGTTCAAAAATGATTTACAAATCGTTTACATTTCATGTGCAGAATATTCACAATTCCCGCGCGATTTTCCTTTATGCTACAGACAGCAGGAACGAATGTTTTCCTCTCTTTTCTCCTCTTTCTCTAAAAGGGCGAACGCCGGACACGAGGTCCGGCGGTCGTTCTTTTTTGCATATTATCCGAAATTATCCGATTTCAGTGCAGCGTGTCGTCCTCGAAGCGCTCGCAGAAGCGGGCGGCGAACGACGGCTCGTGGTTTCCGACGGCGAGATGCGACAGGTCGCCGAACCGCTCGCAGCGGAAGTTGACGATCCCTTTTCGCCGCTCCTCGGTGTTGACGACGGTCACGCCCGTCGGCAGCGACACAAAGCCGTGCCACAGCGCGAACGGGGAGATGTTCGTCAGATGGGACAGGAACACGCACTCGACGGCGAAGTGGCAGAAAAACGCGATCACCTTGTCGTTGCCCTGTTCCGCGCGGTACAGTCCGCCGTCGCGGACGTAGCCGTGCGCGGCGAGGAACTCGTCCAGCTTTTCGACCTTGCGGTCGTATTTTTCACACATGTCGCCGTGGGCGCAGACCTCGGTATCGCGCCACTTTTCGGGGTGAAAGTAGTTCGGGCGCGCGGCGAGATACGCGGGCAGGATGTCCCACGCGATGCGCGGCGTATAGGTGTCCTCCGGGAACTCGCGCGGCATCGCCGCCTCCAGCGCGGGATCCTCCCAGATGCGGACCTTCCCGTGGAATTCCCGCAGCCACGGCAGCGTCTCGGCGGTCCTGCCGAGCTTTTCCAGCGTATGCGCCGCGGTCGCCTGCGCTCTGCCCAGCGGCGAGACGTAGATCTCGTCGATGCGCTTGCCGACAAGATATTCCGCCAGCAGCTCCGCCTCGATATGTCCCTTCGGCGTCAGCGTGTCGTGTTCATAGTCCGGCTCGCCGTGCCGGATCAGCAGCAGCTTCATCTCGTTTCCTCCGCGTCCGATCAGATGTCAAAGCGGCGGCTGTCGAACGACTGCGGCGGCAGGATATCCGAAAGCTCCACCATCGCCGGATCGTAGCCGTGGCGGTATTCCGTCTGCACGTCGTGCACGGCGGTCGGCGCGGGGAGCGTCAGATCGACGGTCATCGTCACGCACACGCCGTCGCCGCTCTCCTCGATCAGCGCGCTGCCGCCGTGCTGCTGCGCGACGGCTCTTGCGATCGGCAGCGTCAGTCCGGTGCTGCCCAGCGGCTCGAACGCCGCGGCGAGCGTGTCCGCCGCCATGTCGCCGCCGTGGTCGCTCACGCGGATGCGCAGCCAGCGCCCCGCCGCCTCGGCGCGCAGCTCGACTGTGCGGCTGTCGCAGCAGCGGGCGCTTGCGTGCGCGATCAGCTGCAGCACGGCATATTCGATCGCCGCGCTGTCAACGCAGGCGGAGACGGGCTTTTCGGGCAGCGACGCATGCAGCGTGATATTCGCGTCGGCGAGCACGTCGGTCGTGTGCGCGGCAAGCTCGCGCAGCAGCGCGGTCAGATCGGTCTGCGTCCGCGCGGCGGCGCCGTGGGTGAAGAACTGCAGCGCGCCGACGGTGCGCAGCAGACGGAAACAGGCGTGCGAGATCGCGGCGGTTTGCGCCTGCAGGTACTCGTCCTCCGCCTCCTCCAGCTGCGGAAACAGCTTCGCGCCGACTGCCATCAGCTCGCTCAGCGCAGGGCGGATCCCCTCGGCGAGGGCATGCATCCGCGCGCCGTCGCGCTCGCCCGCGGGCGTCAGCAAAAACAGATCGCCCTCGTCAAAGCGCCGCACGGTCGCCTCAAAAAGCGATTCGCCCACGCCGACGTTCAGCTGCGCCGTCTTTTCGGCGTCGCGCTCGCGGTAAAGCGGCAGCGCCTTGCCGAGGATCGGCGCCAGCGCGTCGCCCACGACGAGCGGCAGCGCCCTGCAGGCGTCGTTGCTCCACACGACGGTCTCGCCGTCCGCGAAAAAAGCGGGCGTCGGCAGCAGGGAAAGCACCTGCTTCAGTTGTGATACGTCCTTTGCCATGGGCGTATCCTCCTTCGTCGAATTTTATCGAAAACAGTATAGCGAAATTACGGAGAAAAAGCAAGGCAGCATTGCAACCTTTTGTCAAATGTGGTACACTAATGAAAACGCGAAAAAGCGAGGGATCGACATGGCGGAACGTGTGACGGCGGCAACGCTGGCGGAATTTGAGGACTTCCTGCAGCGCCACCCGAAGGGCAACTTTGCGCAGAGCGTGCTGTGGAGCAAGCAGAAATCCATGTGGAAGTGGGAGGCGCTGATCTCCCGCGCCTCCGACGGCTCGGTCAAGGGCGCGATGAGCGTACTGATCCGCGCCGTGCCGCACACGGGCAGGACGCTGATGTACGGCAACCGCGCGCCGGTCTGCGATCTCGACGACCGCGAGACGCTTTACGACCTGCTGGACGGCGCGAAGGCGCTGGCGAAGGAGTATAAGTCCTACGCGATCAAGATCGATCCGGACGTGCCGTCGTCGAACGAGACGTTCACGAAATTTCTGACCGACTACGGCTTCCGGATCAAGTCCGGCGGCGCGAACTTCGAGGCGATCCAGCCGAAATACGTGTTCCGTCTGAACGTCGAGGGCAAGACGGAGGAGGAGATCCAGGCGGGCTTCCATCAGAAGTGGCGCTACAATATCCGCGTCGCGCAGAAAAAGGGCGTCGAGGTGCGCGTCTGCGGCAAGGAGATGGTGCCGGCGTTCGCCGAGCTGATGCTGACAACCGGCGTACGCGACGGCTTCGTCACGCGGCAGCCGCAGTATTTTGCCGATATGCTCGACAACCTCGGCGAGCATGCGCGGCTCTATATGGCGTTCGCGGACGGCGAGCCGATCGCCGGCACGCTGGCGATTCACTACGGCGACAAGGTCTGGTATCTGTACGGCGCAAGCTCCAACGAGCACCGCAATCTGATGCCCAACTACCTGCTGCAGTGGGAGATGATCCGCTGGGCGATCGAGACCGGCTGCCGCATCTACGATTTCCGCGGCGTGTCGGGCGACGTCAGCGAGGATAACCCGCTGTACGGTCTGTACCGCTTCAAAAAGGGCTTCGGCGGCGAGTTCACCGAGTTCATCGGCGAGATGGACTACGTGGTCAGCCCCGCATTCTATACGCTGGTCGAAAAGGGGACGAGCATTTTCAAGGAGCTGCGCAGACGCGCCTATCTGATCAAAAACAGGGGGAAATAAGATGAAGGCATATATCGTCGAGACCGCCCTGATCCGCAAAAATATCGAGACGATCCGCGAAAAGGCGGGCAGCGCGCCGGTGTGGGCTGTCGTCAAGGGCGACGGCTACGGACTCGGCACGGAGAACATGGCGCGCGTCTGCCGCGAGAGCGGTTTGAGCCGCTTCGCCGTCACCGAGCCGCGCGAGGCTGCCGTGCTGCGGCAGACCGCTTCGCAGGAAGAGAAGATCCTGATGCTCCGCCCGACGACCGACCGCGAGGAGCTGGAGCAGCTTCTGCGGCTCGGCGTGATCTGCACGGTCGCGAGCCAGCAGGACGCCGTCGTGCTGGCGGGCGTCGCGCGCGAGCTGGGCGTGCGCGCAAAGGCACATCTGAAGATCGACCCCGGCATGGGGCGCTACGGTTTCACGCCGGACGAGACCGACAAGATCCTCGCATGCCGCTGTTATCTCGAGGATATGGAGATCTGCGGGATCTATACGCATTTCCCGTGCGCGTTCTGCTCGAAAAAGCGGACGAAAAAGCAGGCGGAGCTGCTCAAAAAGGTCGCGGACGCGGTCGTCACCGCGGGCTTCGACCCGGGCGAGGTGCACTGCTGCAACTCGGCGGCGCTGATGCGCCTGCCGGAGCTTGCGATGGGCGGCGTGCGCGTCGGCTCGGCGCTTTTAGGACGGCTGGCGTGCCGTTCACCGCTGGAGCGGGTCGGTTACTGTCAGGCGAGTATCGGCGAGCTGCGCACGCTGCAAAAGGGCGCGACCTGCGGCTACGGCTCGGCGTGGAAGGCGAGAAAGCCGACGCAGATCGCCGTGATCCCCGTCGGCTGGTACCACGGCTACACCACCGAATACGGTCACGACGTCTTCCGCATCCGCGACTGCCTGCGGCAGATCGCCGGCGGACTGAAGGGCATCCTGATCCGTAAAAAACTGACCGTGGAGGTCGCGGGACAGCGCTGCCGTGTGCTGGGACACGTCGGCATGCTGCACACGGTGATCGACGTCACAGGCAAGGGGCTCAAAGAGGGCGATCTCGCCATGCTGGAGATCAATCCTCTTCGCGTGCGGGGGCTGGAGGTCAAGTTCGTCTGATTTGCTGTTGACATTCGGCTGGAAACCCCTATAATCATCACAGAAAAAACTTCGGGAAACGAGGCATTGATATGAAAAACACAGAAAAGACCATGGAGAAGATCGTCGCGCTCTGCAAGGGCAGAGGCTTCATCTTCGCCGGCTCCGAGATCTACGGCGGACTTGCCAACACCTGGGACTACGGCCCGCTCGGCGTCGAGCTGAAAAACAACGTCAAAAAGGCATGGTGGAAAAAATTCGTGCAGGAAAACCCCTACAACGTGGGGCTGGACGCCGCCATTTTGATGAATCCGCAGACGTGGGTCGCGTCCGGACATCTGGCAGGCTTCTCCGATCCGCTGATGGACTGCCGCGAGTGCCACGAGCGCTTCCGCGCCGATAAGCTGATCGAGGACTGGTGCGCTGATAACGGCGTGAAGCTGCCCAAGCCCATCGACGCGTTTTCGCAGGAGGAGATGAAATCGTTCGTCGAGGAGAAAAACATCCCGTGCCCGACCTGCGGCAAGCACAACTTCACCGACATCCGGCAGTTTAACCTGATGTTCAAGACGTTCCAGGGCGTTACCGAGGACGCGAAGAATATCGTCTATCT
>JAFSXP010000164.1 GCA_017443965.1 Oscillospiraceae bacterium | reverse complement strand
GTCCTCCTCGTCGCCGACGGGCGTGTCGAGCGACAGCGTGTCGGCGGCGGTGCGGTTCGCCTCGATGATCTTCTCGACCGGCAGATTGAGGTCGTTTGCGATCTCCTCCATGGTCGGCTCTCTGCCGAGCTCCTGCACGAGCTTGCGGTTGCAGCGGGTGGCCTTGTTGATGACCTCCACCATATGTACCGGCACGCGGATCGTGCGCGCCTGATCGGCGATGGCGCGGGTGATCGCCTGGCGGATCCACCACGTCGCGTAGGTGGAGAACTTGTTGCCCTTCGTGTAGTCGAACTTGTCCACCGCGCGGATCAGGCCGGTGTTGCCCTCCTGGATCAGGTCCAGGATGTGCAGACCGCGTCCGGAATACTTCTTGGCGATCGACACGACCAGACGCAGGTTCGCCGTGGTCAGCTGCTCCTTCGCCTTGGGATCGCCCTCGGCGATACGCTTTGCCAGCTCGACCTCCTCGTCGGCGGTCAGCAGGTCGATCTGTCCGATCTCCTTGAGATACATCCGTACGGGATCGTCCAGATTGTACTCGGCGGCGAGCTCGATCGGGTCGACCAGCTCCTCCTCTTCCTCGATCTTGTCGGGAACGGCGGGCATGTCCGCGTCGTCCTCGTCGACGCCGACGTCCAGACCGACGATCTGGATGCCGAGCGCGTCGAACTGCGCGTAGACCTGCTCGATCTGCTCGGGGGAGATGTCCTGCCGCTCCAGCACGGCGGTCAGATCCGTGACCGAGATCGAGCCGTCGCGCTTGCCCGCCTCGATCAGGTCGAGCACGGACTGCATCTCGTTATGTTCTCCCTCGGGAGTTTTCTTTTGCTTCGTGGCTGCCATGAACGGCACCCCTCACCTTTCTGTTTTCGTCTTTCTCGCATTAGCTGACACAGTATAGCACCGTTCGCAAAAAATGTGCAAGAAAAAATTCAACAAAAATTCGGGGATTTGCTACCAAATCATGGGAAACGTGCATAAAAACACGCGATTACAGCGACCGAAACGCAGCGAGCCATTCGCGCGCGATCAGTGCGTGCCCGCACAGCGTGGGATGCACGCCGTCGCGCAGCCAGTAATCGTTCGGCGCTTTCTTCGCCGCCGCGTCGAACTTGTCCTGCAGCGTGATATACGGCAGACGGAACTCCTCGGCGAGCTGCCGCACCGCCTCGCACTTTTCGTCCACACCGGCGCGGAATTCGTCGTAGTATTTCTCCGTCTTCTCGCCGGGCAGCACATACGGCGCCAGCAGCATGATCTTCACCTGCGGCACCGCCGCCAGCACCTCCTCCAGCAGCATACGGTACACGCGCAGGAACTTCGGCGTGTCCGTGCCGCAGTGGCTCGGCGCCAGCTCGTGCCACACGTCGTTGACGCCGATCAGGATGCTCAGCACGTCCGGCTGCAGATTGGTGATGTCCTTTTTCACGCGGTCGTACACGCCCGTGATCCGGTTGCCGCCGACGCCGCGGTTCAGCACCTCGTACTTGCCGGGCGCCTCCACGCCCAGCTGCGCCGCCACCAGCATCGGATAGCCGCGTCCGAGCTGATTATGCTCGTCCTTCAAGCGCCCGGCGTCGGTCACGCTGTCGCCCTGGATTACAATCCTTGTCATGGTTGGTTCCTCCCTTTTCGGTAGTCAATAGTCAGATGTCAGATGCCAGATTATCTCTGACGTCTGGCCTCTGATCTCTGACCTCTGACCTCTGGCGTCTGACGTCTGAAAAAGCAGAGCCTTTCCCCATCGGAAAGACTCCGCTTTTGGATTTATCGCTGGCTGTTTTCGCTCATCTCGCGCAGCGCGTCGCGCCGGCTGAGATTGACGCGGCCCTTTTCGTCGATCTCCATGACCTTGACCCAGATCATGTCGCCGACGGTGACCACGTCCTCCACCTTCTCCACGCGCTTCTTGTC
>JAFSXP010000163.1 GCA_017443965.1 Oscillospiraceae bacterium | reverse complement strand
GCGTTTGCGATGTAACTTCGGCGCGGGCGGCGAGCTCGGCGACGGTGGCGCGGCGGAGCAGCGCGCGTCCCGGCAGCGTGCGCAGCAGCTTCAGCCGCGCGTCGCGCTTTGCCGCCTCATCGAGCAGCCACGGATATTCCGCCAGAATGTCCGCGAGCTTTGTCTGCGGTGTGATCGTCATGTGTCGCCCTGCCTTCCGAGTTTGACGCCGGCCAGATGCTCGTAATACTGCGCGATGGCGCTGTGATCCTTCTGCCCGCCACCGTGCTCCTGCAGCCAGCGCAGCACCTCGCGCGCCGATTCGGTCATCGGCACGGGCGCGCCGATCGCCTTCGCGCACGACAGGACGTTGTCCAGATCCTTGCCGTGCAGATCGATCTTGAAGCCGGGCGCGTCGTTGCCCGAGAGCATCATCGGCGCCTTCGCGTCCAGCACGGTCGAGCCGGCAAGCCCGCCGCGGATTGCCTCAAAGACCTGCCGCGGATCGACGCCCGCCATCTGCGCGAGCGTCAGCGCCTCGGCGACGGCGCGGATGTTGCAGGCGACGATGATCTGGTTGGCGAGTTTCGCGGTGTTGCCCGCGCCGACCTCGCCGCAGCGCACTACGGACGCGCCCATCGCCAGAAGCAGCGGCTTGCAGCGGTCGAAGACCTCCTGCTTGCCGCCGACCATGAACGACAGCGTGCCGTCGATCGCCTTCGGCTCGCCGCCCGAGACGGGGGCGTCCAGCATCTCAACGCCGCGCTCCGCCAGCGCCGCCGCGATCCGGCGGGAGGCGACGGGGTCGATGGAACTCATGTCGATGAAGACGCTGCCGGGCTTCATGTGCGCGCCGACGCCGTTTTCTCCCAGCATGACCTGCTCGACCTGCGGACTGTTTGGCAGCATCGTCAGCACGACGTCGCTCATTTCGCCGATCGCGGCGTTGAACGCGACCTTCGCGCCGAGCGCGGCAAGTTCCGACGCGGCGCGGTTGACCTCGGAAACGGTCAGCTCATACCCCGCCTTCAGCAGGTTTTTCGCCATCGGCTTTCCCATGATGCCGAGGCCGATCATCCCGATCTTCATGCGTCACCCTCCCGTAGCAGCGCGACCGCCACGTCGTTGACGTTCGTGCCGGTCGGGCCGGTCATGATCAGACCGCCGGTCTTTTGCAGCGCGTGATAGGCGTCGTTTTCCTGCAGCACCGCGTCGATGCTGACGCCCTGCGCCAGAAGTTCCGCGCAGGTGTCGCCGTCGACGTAGCCGCCCGCGGCGTCCGTCGGACCGTCTGTGCCGTCGCTGCCGACCGAAAAGACGGCGGCGTTTTTCATGCCGCGGATGCCGATCGCGGCGGCGAGCGCCAGTTCCTGATTTCTGCCGCCCTTGCCCTTGCCCGTCAGTTTGACGACCGTTTCGCCGCCGGCGAGGAACGCCAGCGACCTGCCGCAGCCCGCGTGCGTCTTGAGGATCGAGGCGAGGAAGCTGCCCGCCTCCTTCGCCTGGCAGCAAAGCTGATCCGTCAGCAGGATCGGCTCGTAACCCAGTTCGCGGCAGACGTCCGCGGCGGCGGCGCACAGTTCGCGCACGCTGCCGTTGATGTGATTTTCCACGTTGGAAAGCGCCTTGGGCGTCTCGATCTCCAGCAGACGGCGCGCATCGTCGGAAAGGCGAAGCCCGTACTTTGCCACGATCCGCTTCGCGTCCGTCGTGGTGGTGGAATCGGGCGCCGCGGGGCCGGAGGCGATCATATCCAAAGGATCGCCCAGAATGTCGGACAGGATGACCGACACCACCTGCGCGGGCGCGCAGATGTCGGCAAACCGCCCGCCCTTGACGCGGGACAGGCGCTTGCGGATGGTGTTGATCTCCACGATGTCCGCGCCGCAGGCGAGGAGCTGGTTCGTGATATCCTGCAGTTCGTCCGCGGGGATCAGCGGCTTTTCAAACAGCGCGCTGCCGCCGCCCGAGAGCAGGAACAGCACGGTGTCGGTCGGCTCGAGATCCTCCACCAGATCCAGCGCTGCCTGCGTGTCGCGGAACGAATTTTCGTCCGGCACGGGATGCCCCGCCTCGTAGCAGTCGAAATTCGCGATCGGTCCGAGCACGTGCTCGTATTTTGTCACGACGACGCCGCGGTCGATGCGTCTGCCGAGGAAATCGGACGCCGCCTTCGCCATCTGCCACGCCGCCTTGCCCGCCGCGACCAGCACGACCCTGCCGGGAAATTCCCGATTTGCCAGCGCGCGCTGCACGGCGGCGTCGGGCTGCACGGCGTCGATCGCCCGGCGGACGATCGCGTCCGCGTGGGCGCGTAATGCTTTGTTCATACTTTCACCTCGTCAAAAACGGGGCGCACCGCGCGAAATGGACACGGTGCGCCCGCGGGTCACAGGATCAGAAGATCAGGTTCAGGATGAAAATTTCCACCATCGCCGCGATGCCGATGATCAGCGTCATCAGCGTCTGCGTGCGGTAGCCCTCCTCCGGCTTCATCTCGCCGAAGTTGGTGACGACCCAGAAGTACGAGTCGTTCGCGTGGGACACGGTCATAGCGCCCGCGCCGATCGCCATGACGACGAGCGCGATCTTGACCGGGGATTCGAAGCCCAGCACGCCCAATAGCGGCGCGACGATGCCCGCGGTGGTGGTGATCGCCACGGTGGACGAGCCCTGCGCGCTCTTTAAGATGGCGGCGAGCAGGAACGGGAAGAAGATGCCCATCGCCTGCAGCACGGTGGCATGCTCGGTGATGAAGTTCACCATGTCGGACGACGCGATGACCTTGCCCAGCACGCCGCCCGCGGCGGTGACGAACAGGATCGGGCCGACCGTCTTCAGCGATTCGTTGGTCAGCGTGTAGAATTCGGATTTCTTGCCCGCGGTCAGCAGCTGGATGATCGCCAGCACGGTGCCGACGCCGAGCGCGATGATCGGAGTGCCGAGGAAGGCGAGCAGCTCGGCGATCCAGCCGCCCCAGCCCGCCATCGAGGAGATGGACGACAGCGCCATCAGGATGATCGGGACGATCAGCGGCGCGACGGCGTTAAAGCCGTTCGGCAGTTTGCCGAACTCCGCCTTCAGTTCGTCGTACGTCTTGACGACCTCGCCGCTGTCCGACAGCTCGTCGGCGCTCTTGATCTTCTTGCCGATGATCTTGGCGTAGATCAGACCGGCGATCAGCGGCAGGATCGAGCACAGAACGCCCATGCCGATGACCAGCAGCAGGTTTTCACCGACGCCCAGCGTGCTTGCCGCGGCGATCGGGCCGGGCGTGGGCGGGATGAACACGTGCGAGATGTAAAGGCCGCACGAAAGGCACACGGTCATCATCACGCTGGAGACGCCGGTGCGCTTGACAAGTGCCTTGCGGATCGGGTTGAGGATGACGAAGCCGCTGTCACAGAAGACGGGGATCGAGACCACCCAGCCCATCAACTGGATCGCAAGACCGGGATTTTTCTCACCCACCAGCTTGATCACCATGTCGGCGAGTTTCAGCGCCGCGCCGGTCTTTTCCAGCACGGTCCCGATGAACGCGCCCAGGATGATGACGATGCCGATGGAGGAGAACGTGCCGGAGAAGCCGGCGCCGATCACGCCCGGGATGTCGGTCAGCGGGATGCCGGCGACGATCGCCAGCACCAGGGAGATGCCCATGATCGCGAGGAAGGGATGGATCTTCAGTTTGGAGATCAGCAGGATCATCGCCGCGATAGCCACGACGAAGGCGATAATAAGCGGTATACCTGTCATAGTAGTCCCTCCTGTTTTTTCCGCCGCGGTGCGGTCGGATGATTCGGGGACGGCGTCCCCTCACTTTGAGATTACCATTATTTTCATAAAAAAGTCAACAGGGAAAATGGTTGCGGCGGCGGGAAATCGGCGGTATAATGGCTTCAGGAAGAAAAAGGAGGCGCGAAACATGAGACCGTATCAGTACTATCCCGCCTATCCCGACGGCAAGCGCAAGGCGTTCACCGTCAGCTACGACGACGGCAACGACTGCGACGAAAAGCTGGTCATGATGCTGCGCAAGCATCACGCCAAGGGGACGTTCAACATCAACTCCGCCATGTTCGGAGACTTAGACGACGCGCCCGAGCCGCGCCGCTGGCGGCGCATGACGGCGGAGGAGAGCGTCGCGCTCTACGGCGACGATATGGAGGTCGCCGTCCACGGCGCGGTGCATCCGTATTGGGACTGCATGCATTCGGAGAGCCTTTTGCAGGACATCTACGAGGACAAGCGCGAGCTGGAGCGGCTGTTCGGCAGGATCATCCGCGGCGCGGCGGCGCCCTACGGCCGCATGAGCGACGATGTTGCGGACGTCCTGCGGCTTGCGGGCTTCACCTACTGCCGCGCGGGCAAGTCGACCAAGAGACTGCGGCTGCGCAGATTTGATCCGATGCACTTCACCGGCACGGTCCATCACCGCGATCCCGCGGCGCTCGAGCTGGCGCAGGAGCTGGCGGATGCGTCCGGCGACGACGGGCAGCTCCGTCTCCTGTACGTCGTCGGGCATTCGTATGAGTTTATCGAGCGGGACAACTGGCATGTGATGGAGGAGATCCTGTCCACCGTCTGCGACCGCGAGGATATCTGGTACTGCACCAATCTGGAGCTGTTCGACTATCTGGCGGCGGTGAAGCAGCTGCACTGGAACGTCGACCAGTCGCTGGTGGAAAACCCGACCGCGCAGGATGTGTGGATGAATCGTATGCGCATCTACAAGGACCCCGAGATGATCACCGTCAAGATCCCGGCAGGGCAGACGGTCAAATTATAAGACAAGAAAAAACGGCGCCCATGGGCGCCGTTTTTTCTTGTCTTACTCCAGCGTGACGCCGTAGCCGCCTGCCATGAACTGCCGCAGCGTCAGCAGATCGAGCATGTTGACCGTGCCGTTGCGGTCGAGGTCGCCGTCCTCCGTTGCGATCTCGACGCCGTAGCCGCCCGCCATGAACTGCCGCAGCGCCAGAACGTCGCGCATGTTGACCGTGCCGTTGCCGTCCACGTCGCCCGGCGTGTAGATCTTGAACGCAGCCGCGGCGGTCGCGCCGCCCGCGGTGATCGACGCCGTCGCCGTGCCGACGGCGGTGTTGTTCTCGTAGACGATCTCCGTCTCGCCGCCGAGCCAGCCGTCCGCATACGCGACCGTCGCCGCCGCGATCGGCTCGCCCGTGTATCTCGAGCGCACGGCGCTGACCGTGGCGGTCGCCGTGTGATCGCAGTACGCGCAGGTCTCGGTCAGCACGCCGCTCGCCGCTGCGTAAATCAGTGTGTGACCGGTCGCGGGAAGGACCTCGGTTTTCGTCGCGCCGCAGTCGGTGCAGGTGCAGAGCGTTTCGCCGTCCGCCGTGCAGGTCGCCGGTACGGTGACCGTGCCGCTGTTCCAGTTGTGCGCGGTGACGCTGCCGCCCACCATCGTGACGGGCACGTATTCGTAGTTCTGATTGACGAAATTGCGCGCGCTGTAGGACAGATTGACGGCGTAGCGGTCGTGCGCCGCTGCCGCTGCCTCAAACACCAGCGTCAGCACCGTGCCGGTGGAAGCGTCGTCGGAGGGGCTGTCCATCGTGATGTTGATGGGATTTGCCGAAAGATCGCCCGGCGGCGTGAACGTCATCGACGCCAGCGCGTCGCCGCGGGTGATCGACTTGAGCGTCAGCGCGGGATCGTAGGCGATGCGGAAGAGCAGCCCCGCAATGCCGGGGTTGCTGTCAAGACGGATGGGGACCGCGATCTCCGTCCCGCTTTCACTGACGCTTGCTTCGACCTTGTCGGCGTACAGCAGGAAGCCGCCGCCGGGCACGACGACGGCGCCGCTCGTCAGCGAGTCGGCAACGACGCTGCGGTTTTGGTCGACGATGTTGCCGACGGTGCGGGTCAGACGGATCGGGTAGCTCTTTGCCGCGGCGGGGACCTCGAACGTCAGCGTCACCAGCGTGCCGATGGAGGTGTCGTTCGTGGTGCTGTCCATCGTGATGCTGACGGGATTTGCCGCGAGGTCGCCGGGCGGCGTGTAGCTCATCGAGCGCAGCGCGCCGCCGCGCGTGACCGACTTGAGCGTCAGCGCGGGATCGTAGGCGATCTGGAAATTGAGACCGGCGACGCCGGGGTTGGCGTCCGCAACGATATCGACGCTGACCTCCGTCCCGCCCGCCGCGCAGATCACCGTGTCGGCGCGCAGCGCAAAGACCGCGCTTTCCGCCCTCGCCGTCAAAAGCAGCGATACGGAAAGCACGAGCGCGAGCAGGAGCGAAACGATACGTTTCATAAATGCCCTCACAAATGCGGTTTTTTCGTACTTTTCGAACTATTATACAAAAGAATCACAGAATATGCAAGTTCACTGTGCTCTTTTGCGCAGCAGGAACGTCACGGCGAACGCCAGCGCGAGATACAGCGAGATCGCCGCGCCCGCGGACGAGCCGAGATAGTACGCCGTCACAAGTCCCGCCACGCCGCCGCCGAGCGCCAGCAAAACCGACAGCAGATGATACTGCCGCAGGTTGCGCGCCACGTTGCGGCTCGCCGCCGCGGGAAGCACCAGCAGGGAATTGATGACCATCAGTCCCACCCAGCGCATCGCCAGCGTGACGACCACCGCCACGCAGACGGTGAACAGCGTCTGCCACGTCTGCACCTTCAGTCCGCGCGACGCGGCGAGCTGCGGATGCACAGCGGTCAGCACCAGACGGTTCGACGCGGCGATCCACAGCGCCGCGACAGCCGCGAGCACCAGCGCCAGCAGCCCGATCTCCTGCGGCGTGACGGACAGGATGTCGCCGATCAGGAACTGGTTGAACTTCGTGAAGCTGCCGCCGCCCAGCGTGGCGATGAAGATGCCCAGCGCGACCGCGGTGGACGAGAAAACGCCGATGACTGTGTCCGCCGCCTGGTCGGTGCGGCTTCGCACGAACGTGAACAGCAGCGCGAACGCCACCGCCAGCGCCACCGCCATCCACACGGGATTCACAAGGCCGCACAGCACGCCGATGGCGATGCCGGTGAAGCCGGAATGTCCCAG
>JAFSXP010000162.1 GCA_017443965.1 Oscillospiraceae bacterium | reverse complement strand
CTACGGCAAGGCTTGCAAATCACTGCGTTTGTAGGGCGCTCCCTCAAACAAAAAAACTCCGATCCCGTGTGGGATCGGAGTTTTTTGTTGTCGTTTACGCCATGCCTGCGGTGATGATCGCCATCTTGTAGACCTCCTCGGCGTTGCAGCCGCGGGAAAGGTCGTTGATCGGCGCGTTCAGACCCTGCAGGATCGGGCCGTACGCCTCGAAGCCGCCCAGTCTCTGCGCGATCTTGTAGCCGATGTTGCCCGCCTCGATGCACGGGAAGATGAACGTGTTGGCGTAGCCCGCGACCTTCGAGCCGGGGAACTTGAGCTGCCCGACCGTGGGGGACACGGCGGCGTCGAACTGCATCTCGCCGTCGATGGCGTACTCCGGCGCAAGCGCCTGCGCGAGCTTGGTCGCCTCCTGGCTCAGACCGACGGTCGCGCCCTTGCCGCTGCCCTTCGTGGAGAACGAAAGCAGCGCCACCTTCGGCTCGATGCCGAAGAACTCCGCCGTGCGCGCGGATTCCACCGCGACCTCGGCGAGCTGCTGCGCCGCGCTGACCGCGACGTTGCCGTCCTTGTCCAGACGGTCGGTGTAGGCGATGTTGATGGCGCAGTCGCCCATGCAGTACTTTTCGGGCTGACCGTCCTTGCCGGTGCGGAACAGGATGAAGCACGACGAGACGAGATTCGCGCCCGGCTTCGTCTTGATGAGCTGCAGCGCGGGACGGACGGTGTCCGCGGTGGAGTAGGTCGCGCCGCCGAGCAGCGCGTCCGCCTTGCCCATCTTCACGAGCATCGTGCCGAAATAGTTGCCCTTGGCGAGCGCCGCGCGGCACTCCTCCTCGGTCATTTTGCCCTTGCGAAGCGCGACCATGGTGGAGACCATCTCCTCAAAGCCGTCGTAGCTCGCGGGATCGACGACCGTCGCCTTGGCGACGTCGAAGCCGCCGTCGGCAGCGGCTTTTTTGACCGCGTCCGCGTTGCCGATCAGGATGACGTCCATCAGGTCTTCCTTCAGCAGGCGGGACGCCGCCTCGAGGATGCGGGCGTCGGTGCCTTCGGTGAAGACGATGGTGCGGCGGGTCGCCTTCAGTGCGTCGAGCAGTTTGGTGAACATGCTGATTACCTCCGTGTGTTTTATTTGACGCGGCTATTATACAACAAATTTTTCCGACTCTCAACCGTTTTTCGGAAGAAAAACGTCTCGATTTGCGCGGATCGTCAATTCCGCGCCCGTCATCGGGTGAGGGAGCGACAGTTCTACTGCGCAGAGTTGCTGCACGGTGAAGCCGTACTGCGCCGATCTTGCGCGGCTTTCCGCCGTGAAATACTGCGGATCGCCGAGGATCGGGAACCCCGCCGCCAGGCAGTGCAGCCGCAGCTGATGCGTCCTGCCGGTGATCGGATGCAGCTCGACGAGGCTCAACCCGTCCGCCGTTTCCAGCACGCGGTATTCGGTGACCGCCTCCGCGCCGTCGGGGTCGATCCTGCGCAGCAGACTGCCGCCGTCCACGCGCCCGATCGGCAGCTCGATCCGTCCCTGCTCGTTTTCGGGCACGCCGCAGCAGACCGCGTGGTACGTCTTGCGGAACTTCCCGGCAAGCTGCATCTCGTAGCACAGCCCGTGCACGTGCGAGTTTTTCGCCAGCAGCACCACGCCGCAGGTGTCGCGGTCGAGGCGGTTGACGAAGTGGATCGCGCAGGTCTGTCCCGTGCGCTCGTAGTAGCCCATCACCTGCGTCAGCAGCGTGCCGGTCGTGCGGCGAAAGGTGGGGTGGACGATCACGCCCGCGGGCTTGTCCGCCGCCAGCAGGCTCTCGTCCTCATAGACGACGTCGATCGGCGTATGCTCCGGCGTGAACGCCTCGTCGGCATGCTCGCGCACGATGACGGTGACGACCTGCCCGACCTGCACGATGCGGTCGGTGTGCGACGGCTCGCCGTCCACGAAAAAGCAGTTTTTGAATTTCAGCCTGCGGATCAGCCCCGACGACATATTCAGTTCCCGCCGCAGCAGCGACAGAAGCTTCCCCTGCCGCTCCGCCGTGACGCGCAGCTCCATACCGCCGCCTCCTCTCGCCGGAATGCTTTTGCCGACGACGTCCCGTCGCAGCAAAATTTGCATTTTTCAGAAATAAGACTTGCATTTTTTGGCATTCTGTGTTATGGTACATCATAAGGATACAAATGTTCGCGGCACGCGGACATAAGGGGAGAAACGCACATGAAGCAAGAGCAGAAATACTATCTGATCGAGGCGTCGGCGCTGCCGGAGATCTTTTTGAAGGTCGCGGAGGTCAAGCGCATTCTGGAGACCGGCGAGCTGGACAAGGTCAGCGACGCGACGCGCCGTGTCGGCATCAGCCGCAGCGCGTTTTATAAGTATAAGGACAGCATCCTGCCGTTCCAGAACCTGATGGCGGGACGCATCATCACGTTCCAGATCCTGCTGCGCGACACGGCGGGGCTTCTGTCGAAGCTGCTGACGGTCTTCGCCGGCGCGGGCGCGAACATCCTGACGATCAATCAGACGATCCCCGTCGGGGAGATCGCGTCGGTCACCATCTCCGCGGAGACGACGCAGCTGGAATGTGCGGTCGAAGCGCTGCTCGCCAGGATCGGCGAGCTGGAGGGCGTCTACAAGGCGGAGATCCTCGCGGGATAACATCCGTAAAAAACACGGCGGTCACGCCGTGTTTTTTTATTTCAGGATCTTCTGCGGCTTCAGATACCGCTCCTGCTCGGAAAAGACGCAGCCGCAGTATTTCTGAATGTAGAAGCCCAGCTCCCGCGCGCGCGTCTGTCCGTCGCGGAACATCGGGCGGAAGTCCTCGTAGAGAAACTGCACGCCGACCTCCTCCGCCGCGCGGTACGCCGCGTCGCGCAGCAGCTCGTGCTGCTGGTACGGGCTGATGAACAAACTCGATGTGAACGTGTCGAAGCCCTGCGCCTTTGCGACCTCTGCGGTGCGCCGAAGGCGCATCTCATAGCACTTGACGCACCGTCCGTCGATGTCGTCCGCCACGGCGCGGCAGAACGGGCGCAGACCGTAATCGTCCTGCTCCACGAGCGGCAGACCGATCTTCTCCGCGTACTCGCGCAGGCAGTTCCGGCGGCTGCGGTATTCGGTGAACGGGTGGATGTTCGGATTGTACCAGAAGCCGGTCAGATCGTGTCCGGCGTCAAGCAGCGCGTCGATGGGCATGTTGGCGCACGGCGCGCAGCAGATGTGCAGCAGCAGCTTCATGGGAAACACCTCTTTCCGCTATTTTATCACATCGTTTGCGACTTTACAATCGCGGAAAACCGCGCTATAATAAGCGCGATTTTCGGGAAAGGCGGATTTCTATGGTCGGCGTTCTGGTCAACGTGGCAACGGTCATACTCGGCGGTCTGGTGGGGCTGCTGCTCAAAAAGGGACTGCCGGAGCACGTGCAGAAAACGGTCCTGGCGGGACTGGGGCTCTGCACGGCGTTCATCGGCGTCAAGGGCGCGTTTTCCGGCGAGAATACGCTGGTGATGGTGCTCTCCATCGCGCTCGGCGCGATCGTGGGCAGCCTGCTGGATATCGACGGCGCGCTGAATCGCCTCGGCGCGTGGGTGGAAAAGAAATTCAAAAGCAAAAGCGCGTCCGGCAGCATCGCCGAGGGCTTCGTCAGCGCCACGCTGCTGTTCTGCGTCGGCGCGATGACGGTCATGGGCAGCATCAACGCGGGACTGCGCGGCGACAACGAGATGCTGTTCACCAAATCGCTGCTCGATATGTTCGCCGCCATGATGCTTGCCGCGTCGCTCGGCGTGGGCGTGGCGCTGAGCGCGCTGTCGATCCTGATCGTGCAGGGCGGCATCGCGCTGCTGGCGGGCACGCTGGAGCCGCTTCTGACCGCGACCGCGGTCAACGAGATTACCTGCGTCGGCTCGATCATGGTCATCGCCATCGGTCTGAACCTGATCGGCGCGACGAAGATCAAGGTGGCAAATCTCATGCCCGGCATCCTGTTGGCGCCGCTGCTTTCGTGGCTGCTGTCGATGGTGCCGATCTTAAGCTGAATAAAAAAGAAGCCTGCGTTTGCAGGCTTCTTTTTTATTCCTTCGGCGTCGCGTCCGCCTCCGCCTGTGCGCGTTTCAGGTCCTCCTCCAGCGAGCGGATCGTCTGCTCCGCCTCGCTCAGTTCCTGCTTCAGTTCCGTGATCTGGCGGTCGCGGTTGTCCGCCTCTTTTTCGCGCAGCGTCACGCTCGCCTCGCGGATGCGAAGCTCCTCCGTGCGCTCCACGTACAGGCGGAACCCGTACGCCGCAAGCGCACAGACGGCGAGCGTCAGCAGGATCGAGATGACAAGCGCCGTGCGCAGCCGCCGCACGGTCTTGCGGCTGACCGGCTTTTTGACGCGCTGTTTTTTCGGCTTTTTTTCGCGCTTCGGCTCGGGCGCCTCCTTGACGGGCGCGGCGGACGGCATGGCGCAGACCTCGCAGAACAGCTCGCCCTCGGGGATCTCGCGTCCGCATTTGATGCAGTTCATAGGTTGCCTCCCCCCAGCTTTTTCAGCACCGCCGTGAATTCCGCGGGCAGCGGGCAGGTCAGTTCGACCGTCTCGCCGGTGCGCGGATGGACAAAGCGCAGTCCCGCCGCGTGCAGGCACTGGCTCGTCAGACCGAGCGCCGCCCTGCCGTACACGGCGTCGCCCGCGATCGGGTGGTTTTTGTAGGCGAGGTGCACGCGGATCTGGTGCGTGCGTCCCGTCTCCAGCTTACAGCGCAGATGGGTGTAGCCGGTGTATCGCGCCAAAACCTCCCAGTGCGTCACGGCGCTGCGCCCCGACGGGACGACCGCCATCTTCTTGCGGTTCGTCGGGCAGCGCCCGATCGGCGCGTCGACCGTGCCGCGGTCCTCGCGGATGCTGCCGATCACGATGCACTCGTACGTTCGCGCCAGCGTGTGATCCTTCAGCTGCGCGGCAAGCGACTGATGCGCAAAGTCGTTTTTCGCGGCGATGAGCAGCCCCGAGGTGTCCTTGTCGATGCGGTGGACGATCCCCGGGCGCAGTTCGCCGCCGACGCCGGACAGACTGCCTGCGCAGTGGTGCAGCAGCGCGTTGACCAGCGTGCCGTCGGGATGTCCCGCCGCCGGGTGGACGACAAGTCCCTTGGGCTTATTGACCACGATCACGTCATCGTCCTCATAGACGACGTCGAGCAGGATATCCTGCGGCGCGGCGGCGGTCGGCTGCGGCTCGGGCAGCGTGACGTCGATCCCGTCGCCGACGGCGACGAGGGCGCGTTTTTTGGCGGCTTTGCCGTTCAAAAGCACGGATCCGTTTTCCACAAGCTTCTGCGCGGCGCTGCGCGTCAGCCCCGCAAGGCGCGCGACGGCGGCGTCCAGCCGCTCGCCGCCGCGGTCGGCGACGAGGATCATGACGCTTTCCTCTCAAACAGGACGCTCAGCACCAGCAGCACCGCGCCGACGGTGATGCAGCAGTCCGCGAAGTTGAACACGGGGAACTCGATGAACTCCACGGCGATCATATCCACCACGTAGGCGTGCGCCACGCGGTCGATCAGATTGCCGACAGCGCCGCCGCAGATCGCGGCGAGCGACCAGATCTGCAGCGGCTTCGTCAGCCACTTTTTGACGAGCGCCAGCGCGGCGAACGCGAAAAACACCGCTGTGACGACGAAAAACAGCCACGTCTTGCCCGTCAGCATCGAAAACGCCGCGCCGGTGTTCTGCACGTAGGTCAGATGCACCACGCCCTCCAGCACGGGCACGGTCTGCCCCTGCCCGATGCGTGTGACGGTCAGATGCTTCGTAAACTGATCGACCGCGACGGCGGCTGCGGCGAACAGCGTCGGCCAGAGATACGACACGGCGATCCCTCCCTTGCTTTTTTGATATTGTACCATGATACTGCGCGATTTACAAGGCTTGTCATACATCCGCCGCGCAGGCGCATAGATTGCATTGGGAAGGTGATCCGATTGACCAGACGTTTTCTTTCGCTGCTGCTTGCGCTGCCGCTGGCGGCGTCGCTGTGCGTGAAGGTCTCCGCGGAGCCGGAGATCGCCGCGCCGTCGGCGATCCTGATGGAGGCGGCGACCGGCACGGTGCTGTATGAAAAGAACGCGCACGAGCGCCTGCGCCCGGCGAGCGTCACGAAGATCATGACGCTGCTGCTCGTCATGGAGGCGCTGGAGAGCGGGCGTATCTCATGGGACGACACCGTGACCGCCTCCGCCGAGGCGGTCAAGAAGGGCGGCAGCCAGATCTACCTGCGCGAGGGCGAGCAGATGTCGATGGAGGACATGGTCAAATCGGTCGTCGTCGCCTCGGCGAACGACTGCGCCGCCGCGCTTGCCGAGCACGTCGCGGGCAGCGAGAGCGCGTTCGTCGAGGAGATGAACCGCCGCGCCGCGGAGCTGGGCATGGCGGACACACATTTCGTCAACTGCACGGGGCTGGACGATCTGCCCGAGGCGGCGGAGCATCTGACCTCGGCGGCGGACATCGCGGTGATGTCGCGCGAGCTGCTCAAGCATGACGCGATCCGCAAATACACGAACATCTGGATGGACAGCGTGCGCGGCGGCGAGTTCGGGCTGACGAACACCAACAAGCTCGTGCGCTTCTACGACGGCACGACGGGGCTGAAGACCGGCTTCACCTCGGCGGCGGGCTACTGCGTCAGCGCCACGGCGCGGCGCGACGGTATGGAACTGATCGCGGTCGTGATGCACTGCGCCACGTCGCCGGAGCGGTTTGAGGCGGCGAAGGCGCTGCTCAACCACGGGTTTGCCACCTACGCGCTCGTGCAGCCGCAGCCTGAGACGCCGCTTGCGGCGGTGCCGGTCACGCTCGGCACGTCGGACGCGGTCACGCCGGTGCCGGAAAGCGACGCACCCGTGCTGATCGAAAAGAGCAAACGCGCCGACCTTCAAATGAAGACGGAGCTTTGCGAGGAAGTTGAAGCGCCCGTCGCCCAGGGCGACAGGCTGGGCACGCTGACGGTGGAGAGCGGCGGCGAGGTTCTCGCGGAGATCCCGATCGTCGCGGGCAGCGACGTCGCGCGGCTGACGTGGTGGGACGCGACGGTGCGGCTCCTGCGCGCGCTTTGCTGCGCGGCGTAAAAATACGGAGGGCGACCTCCGTATTTTCTTTGCATTTTTCGGGGAGTATGGTACAATAGAAAAAAAGATGAAGGAGTGATCGGATGATCGGCGTGGATATCTCCGGGATCTGGTGTCGGCTGACGCTGCCCGAGGTGCTGGGCGACGAACGGGCGATCTTTGACGCGCACATGGAGCTGGCGGGCGGCGAATACCGACAGAGCGGCTGTTACGGCTGGCTGCGGCAGGCGGATTCAACGCGGCGCGAGCTGCTGGAGGGCATCCGCGACGCCGCGGCAAAGCTGCGCACAAGCTCGTCGTCGATCGTGGTGCTCGGCACGGGACTGCCTGTCGCGGGCGTAAAGGCGGCTGTGCGTCTGGCGCGCGGCCGCCGCGCGACGACGCCGCGGCTGATCTTCGCGGGGGATAACTGCTCGCCCGACGACTGGGACGACGTGCTCGCCGCGCTAAATGGCGGCGATTTCTCCGTGCTGGCGATCTCGCCGACGGGAAACGAACTGCCGCCGCTGATCGCGCTGCGGTCGCTTCGCTGGATCTTGGAAAAGCGTTACGGCGACGCGATGAAAGAGCGCGTGATCCTTGCCGCGCCCGCGGGCGCGAACGCCATGGCGGCGCTAGCCGACGCCGAGGGCTATACCTTCTGCGAAACGCCGGAGGAGCCGGGCGGCGCAGTCAGCGCGCTGCAGCCGGCGGCGCTGCTGCTTCTGGCGGCGGCGGGGCACAATCCCGATCTTCTGTGGGAGGGCGCAAACGCGCAGTACGAGGCGTGCGACGACCGCTCGATGGAAAATCCCGCGTGGCTGTACGCGGCGGCGCGAACGGCGCTCGGCAAAAAGCACTACGCACACGAGCTGCTGTGCGTCCCGTCGCCGGCGGCGGCGGAGCTGGGGCAGTGGTGGTCGCGCGTGGCGACGTCGTTTTGCTGCAAGGGCGGCGCCGGCGCGTGGGCGACGCCCGTGCGCGTGCCGGAGGATCTCTTCACGCTCGGCGACGGTCTGCTGGACGGCGGACAGCGGCAGTTTGCCACGCTGCTGCGGCTGCCGCGGTCGCTCAAAAACACCGCCGTCGAAATGACGTGGAAGGACCCGGACAAGCTCGGCGCGCTGACGGGCGTGGAACTTTCCACGGTGGAGGAGACGACGCTCGACCGGCTTTTGCAGTCGTTTGGCGAGGCGGACGTGCCGGCGATCACGGTGCAGTGCGAGGAGGACATGACCGACGACAAGCTCGGCGAGCTTCTGTACTTTGCGGAGTTCAGCGCGGCGCTGGCGGCGAAGGCGTCGGGGCTCGATCCGTTCGCGCTGCCGCAGACGCGCGGTTTTCTGCGCGGTCTCGACAGCGCGCTGGGGAGAACGTGACGGTTTCCGTCAAATATCCCTTGCTTTTTGCGTGAGAACTTGGTACTATGAACATAGACCGAGGCACAAAGGGGGAATATCCTATGGTCAAGATCATTCTGGGGCTGAAGGGCTCCGGGAAAACGAAGCAACTCATCCGCAGCATCAACGAAACGGTCAAGGAAGACCACGGCAGCGTCGTTTGTATCGAGAAAGGCGACGCGCTGAAGTTTGACGTCAACTACCGCTGCCGACTGATCGACGCGGGCGAATACCAGCTGTACGGCTACACGTTTTTGAAGGGCTTCATCTGCGGGCTGCACGCGGGCAATTTCGACATCACGAACATCTTTATCGACAGCTTCTATAAGATCATCGCCGAGCCGGAGGCGGAAAAGACCGATGAATTCATCCGCTGGTGCGCCGAATTCGGCGAGCGCAACAACGTGGATTTCACGATCTCGCTGTCCCAGGCGCCCGAAACGGCGACCGAGACGATCAAAAAGTACATGATCAGCTTCTGATTTAGAACAAGATTGGAACAAGACCGCCGCGTGGTATCACGCGGCGGTCTTGTTTGTGCGTAGGGGCTTCAAGTCTGCGCAGCACCAAAACCTCCACCTTTGGGGGAGGTGCCGAGCG
>JAFSXP010000161.1 GCA_017443965.1 Oscillospiraceae bacterium | reverse complement strand
TGGCGGGACTTGAACCCACGGCCTCTTGACCCCCAGTCAAGCGCGATACCAAACTTCGCCACACCCGGTTGCCCGTGTATCATAGCACAGCCGCCGCGGTTTTGCAAGCATAATTTTTGCGGATATCCCTTCTTGATTCCCGTTTGTTTTTCGGGTATAATCGGGACGGAACCGAAGAGGAGGGAAGCAAAGCATGAAAGAGAACTGCCCGTGTGAAAAGACGGCGTGTCCCAGGCACGGGAAATGCGAAGAGTGCAAGGCGCATCACGCCGCACATGGAAACCAGACTGCCTGCGAACGGCAAAAAGAATCAGAGAAGAAATAACGAAGAGGACGATCAGATCGTCCTCTTCGTCTTTATCGGAACGCCTGATACGTCAAAATCAGAAATCCATTTTGACGACTCCCGTGCTGTCAGCGCATCACGCCGTTTGCGTCCATGCGGATGCATGTGGTGCGGATCAGCTCCAGCGCCAGCTCGCGCTTGGAGATGCAGCGATCCATCGCCTGCTTTTCAATGTAGCGGTGCGCCTCCTGCTCATCCATCTGCATCTCGCGGATCAGCACCCATTTGGCGCGGTTGACAAGGCGGATCTCCTCCATCTTCTCCTCGATGGTCAGCGCCTTTTTCTCAAAGCGGCGCAGCCGCTCCCGCGCGCTGATCATCCACGCCAGCGCCGTCTGCGCCATCTCGGGCGAGGTCGGCTTTGCCAGCGTGAACACGCCGTGCGGCGAGACGCGGTCGCAGATCTCCTCGTGCTGCTCCGACGGCACCAGCAGCAGCGCCGCGGCGCTGCCGTTCGCGCACAGGTCGATCGCAAAGCGCACGCCCGTCTCGTCGGGCAGCGGCGTGTTGATCAGCACCAGATCGAAATCCTGCTCCGCGGCGGCGCGCTTTGCCGCGCTGACGGACGTTGCGACGCAGACGGGATCATAGTCGGCGGCGGGGAGCATTTCGGTCAGCGACGCGGTGACGCGCGGCGACGCGGAAACGACCAGCACGCTGTAAACGCGCCGCTCTAATTCCATAATGCTCCCTCCTTTCCGAAAGATCGTGATTGTTCAGCGTCCGCAGTAGCTGTCTAAGATCGCGGACGGGATATAGCAGCGGATGAATTCGCTTTTCTGCGCCGCGAGCCTTGCGGCGTCGAGATTGCCGGGCAGCTTGCGGAACTTCGACGTGATGGTGCGGTCCGCCTCGAAGAGGTTCAGATCGGTCGCCTCCGGCAGCGGAAGATCCTCGCGGATGCCGACCATCGCGGCGCGGATCATCAGCGCGAACGCCAGATACGGGTTTGCCGTGGGATCGGGCGAGCGCAGCTCCGCGCGGCGGTATTCGCCTGCGGCGGCGGGGATGCGCACGAGCTGCGAACGGTTGCCCGCCGACCACGAGACGTAGCGCGGCGCCTTGTCCACGCCGAAGCGGTCGTAGGAATTCTCCGTCGGGTTGAGGAACAGCGTCATATCCTCGGCGTGCGCCAGGATGCCCGCGATCATGTGCATCATGCGGTCGTTGCCGTCCGCACAGCGGACGGACATATTGATGTGGAAGCCGTTGCCCGGCGCGTCCGGCAGCGGCTTCGCGCTGAAATCGGCAAAAAGCCCGTTCCGCCCCGCAACGGTGCGGACGACGGTCTGGAACGTCTGCGCGCTGTCCGCCGCGGTCAGCGCGTCGGAGTAGCGGAAGTCGATCTCGTTCTGCCCGGGACCCTGCTCGTGATGCGAGCGCTCCGGACGAATGCCCATCTGCTCCAGCGTCAGGCAGATCTCGCGGCGGATGTTCTCACCCTTGTCCTCGGGCGCGATATCCATGTAGCCGGCGCGGTCGTAGGGCGTTTTCGTCGGCGCGCCGTTTTCATCCAGACGAAACAGATAGAACTCCTGCTCCGAGCCGAACGAAAACGAGACGCCCGCCGCCTCCGCGTCCGCGACCGCCGCCTGCAGCAGACGGCGCGTGTCGCCCTCGAACGGCGTGCCGTCGGGATGCTTGACGCTGCTGATCATCCGCACGACCTTCCCGTGCTCGGGACGCCACGGCAGAAGCGTCAGCGTGGCGGGATCGGGACGGAGCAGCAGGTCGGAATGCGCCTCGTCGCAAAAGCCCGCGATGGCGGACGCGTCGAACGCGATGCCGCTGTCAAACGCGCGCGGCAGCTCGTCCGGCAGGATGGAGATGTTCTTCTGCTTGCCGAATACGTCGCAAAAGGCGAGACGGATGAACTTGACGTCCTCCTCCTGCACGTACTGGAGCACTTCTTCTCTTGTGTATTTCATGGCTGCACCTCATTTCCGGTGTTGTCTCTGAAAAATATAGGTAAGTATATCATACTTTTTTGCCGATTGCAAAAAAACTATTGACAAATGGGGATCGCCGTTGTAGAATGCACAGCATAGAAGGCAAAGGCGTCTTCGAGTGCGACACTCGACGACGCCATTTTTACGGTTTTCGGCACCCTCGGGACGATGCGCCCGGGGGTATTTTTTATTTTCAAAAAGGAGGAACTGACATGGAGACCGTACCGGAATACTTTGGAAGCCTTGTGTTTGACGATCGGGTGATGAAAGCAAATCTCTCCGACGAAACGTACCGCTCGCTGCGAAATACCATCGACGGCGGCGCGGCATTGGACATCGGCGTGGCGAATGCCGTTGCGGCCGCCATGAAGGATTGGGCGGTCGCGCACGGCGCAACGCATTTCACACACTGGTTCCAGCCGCTGACCGGCATCACCGCCGAAAAGCACGACAGCTTCATCGCGCCGTCGCCCGACGGCGGCGTGATCATGGAGTTCTCGGGCAAGGAGCTGATCCGCGGCGAGCCGGACGCGTCGTCGTTCCCGTCGGGCGTTCTGCGCGCCACGTTCGAGGCGCGCGGCTACACCGCATGGGACCCGACGTCCTACGCGTTCATTAAGGACAGGACGCTCTGCATCCCGACGGCGTTCTGCTCCTACGGCGGCGAGGCGCTGGATAAGAAGACCCCGCTGCTGCGTTCGATGGCGGCGCTCGATAAGCAGGCGCTGCGCATCCTGCGGCTGTTCGGCAACGACACGGCGAAAAGCGTGCGCACGATGGTCGGACCCGAGCAGGAGTATTTCCTTGTTACGAAGGAGATGTACGACCGCCGTCCCGATCTGCGCT
>JAFSXP010000160.1 GCA_017443965.1 Oscillospiraceae bacterium | reverse complement strand
GTCGCCACGCCAGTACGCGCCGCCGCACTGCGTCAGCTTCACGGCGTTGCCCTTGATGCGCCCCGTGGACTCCAGATGCGGCCCCGCGCACAGGTCGGTGAATTCGCCCTGCTTATAGAAGGAGATGACCTCGCCCTCGGGCAGATCGTCGATCAGCTCCTGCTTGTACGGCTCGTCCTTCATCAGCGCCTTTGCCTCGCTGCGCGGCAGCTCGAAGCGCTCGACGCGCAGCTTCTCCTTGCAGATCTTGCGCATCTCCGCCTCGATGGCGTCCAGATGCTCCTGCGTGAAGTTGAACGGCGCGTCAAAGTCATAGTAGAAGCCGCCGTCGATCGCGGGACCGATCGCAAGCTTCACCTCGGGATACAGGCGCTTGACCGCCTGCGCCAGAACGTGCGAGCAGGTGTGCCAGTACGTCTTGCGGTATTCGGGGTTTTCAAACGTGTAGATGTTTTCTTCGGACATTGTTTTGCCCTCCTTTTGGAATTTGGGGCAGGTATGCAGACATCCCACCCCTGAGATGTTCAGGGGTGGGATGTTTTTCACATTCCACGGTTCCACCCTGCTTGCGATCATAGACCGCCGCTTTCGGCCTCTGTAACGGGAGGAGCCCGTCCCGGCTTACTTTCGGGAATCGTCCTCCGTTCTCCTGCCGTGTCTCGGCGGTTTCTTCTCCGGCATACATCACAAAAATCCTCGCCAATACACAAAGTATTGCCTGCGGTTTTTGTTTCGTCTGCCGAATAATCTCCGCGCCGATCCATCGGCGTCGAACGAAGTCCGCTTCCCGGGATTGCGTTTCTCATGCCGCAATTCCTATGTTCAGCCGGACCGCTCGGAAGGGGTATCCGCCGCGCCGACGGGCAAGACCGCTCACAGCCAACGCGGTCTCTCTCTGCGCCCTCAAACGCGGGAACGTGTCTTCCTCATCGCATTTCCGGCGTCATTATACCACCGCGTCCGCGCGCTGTCAACTGCCGCCGCAGTAGAAACAAATCGTAAATATCGTAATTATTTTGTAATTTTTATTCGGCATTTTTCCGCAAGATGTGCGCTTTCGCTTCAGGCGGCGGCACAAGATGTGCGATTTTGCAAAAACTTTACAGGTTCAAAAAGTTTACGTAATACTGTAAACGCTTGACATTTCCGGATTTTTGTGTATAATCTCAAACCGTAGCCAATATGATTACAATATGTAACCGTTTGTTACGCATTGAAATCTTTAGGGCAATTCCCCTCGGAAGGAGACATTTGATGCAGATCGTTCGCAAGGTAACTTTCAGTGAAAATAACGCGCAGCTGCTTGCCAAGATCGTGCTGATCTGCGTGCTGATCGGTATCGCGACAACGATGTTCGTGCAGCCGGTCGCCGCGGAAAACACCTATCGGATCGTCGACGGCGGCACGTCCTTCGACCACGCCACCGCGCTGACCGATCCCGCGAAGATCCTGACCGAAGCCGGTGTGAAACTCGGCGCCGCCGACTCCTACGCCGTGACGCAGTCTGACAGCGGGATGAACGAACTCCGCGTGCTGCGGATGCAGATGATCACCGTCAACGTAGACGGCTTCCGCCGCTACGCCGCCACCTACGGTCAGACGGTCGGCGAGCTGCTGACGTCGCTGGGCGTAACGCTCGGCAAGGACGACCGCACGAGCTGCCCGCTCAGCGCGCAGACGGCAGACGGCATGGTGATCGACGTGACGCGCGTCACCCACAAGACCTACACGGAAGACGCCGTCATCCCCCGCCCCACGACGCGCTACGCGGTCACGGGAGAGGTCGCGGAGCCCGTGTACCTCAAGGAGGGGCGCGACGGACTTTCGCGCCGCACAGTGCAGATCAACTATGAAAACGGCGTGGAGGTCAGCCGCTCGACGCTGATCGCCGAGACCGTCATCGAGCCGGAGGGCGCGGTCATGGTCGGCGGCGAAGCCGACGGCGCAAACGGCACCGCAAGGGTGCTGAGCTGCCTCGGCACGGCGTATTCCTGCGACGGCAGAGCCGGCATCACCGCGTCCGGCACGACCGTGCACATCGGCACGATCGCCGTCGATCCGAAGGTGATCCCGCTCGGCTCGTCGATGTACATCCGCTCCGACGACGGGGCGTACGACTACGGCTTCTGCACCGCTGAGGATACCGGCGGACTCATCAAGGGCAACCGCGTCGACCTCTACATGAACACGACGGCGGATTGCTACCAATTCGGCGCGCGGCGCTGCACGGTGTATGTGCTGAACTGACTTGAAAAACCGCCTTTCGTCCGTTATAATGGGCGAAAGGCGATTTTTTATGCAAAAGGAGGCGTGCAGCATGGAGCTTTGCGATCCGCGCGAGGTCCGCGCGCTTTTGGAGCGGCACGGCTTCCGCTTCTCCAAGGCGAAGGGGCAGAACTTTCTGATCGCGCCGTGGGTGCCGCAGCGCATCGCGGCGGAGGCGCAGCTCGACGGCTGCGGCGTGCTGGAGATCGG
>JAFSXP010000159.1 GCA_017443965.1 Oscillospiraceae bacterium | reverse complement strand
CGGGGGACTACATCCATTCGCTGAAGGTCGACATGTTCGACGACGAGGTGTTCGTCTTCACGCCGCGCGGCAAGGTGATCTCCCTGCCCGCCGGTTCGACGCCGATCGACTTCGCCTACGCCATTCACAGCGCCGTCGGCAATTCGATGGTCGGCGCGAAGGTCAACGGGCAGATCGCGGGCTACGACCAGCCGCTCAAAAACGGTGATATCGTGGAGATTTTGACCTCCAAGAGCGCCAAGGGCCCCAGCCGTGACTGGCTGAACATCTGCAAGAGCAACCAGGCGCGCGTCAAGATCAAGCAGTGGTTCAAGAAAGAGCGGCGCGAGGAGAATATCGCCCGCGGCAAGCTCAGCTTCGAGGCGGAGCTGCGCCGCACGGGCTTCGATCCCGCGGTGCTGCAGCACAAGGAGCTGCGCGACGCGCTGCTGGAAAAGCTGTCGTTCGACGATCTGGACGATCTGTACGCCGCCATCGGCTACGGCGGTCTGACGTCCAACAAGGCGGTCGGGCGCATCAAGGACGAGCTGACGCGCCACGCGAAGGAGCCGACCGAGCAGGACGCCGAGGCGATCCCGTTCAAACTGCCCGAGAGCGGCAAGAGCGCGGCGGTCTTCGCAAACTCCGGCGTGATCGTGGAGGACATCCCGTCGTGCATGGTCAAGTTCGCGCGGTGCTGTACGCCCGTGCCGGGCGACGATATCGTGGGCTTTGTCACGAAGGGCTACGGCGTGTCCGTCCACCGCAGGGACTGCCCCAACGCCGTCGGCGCGTCCGATCCCGCGCAGGCGGGACGGTGGGTGCACGTGGCGTGGGCGCCGAGCGGCAGCGAGAATTTCGCCACCAGCCTGGAGATCGCGTCGAACGACCGCGACGGGCTGTTCCTCGATATCGCGACGATCATGACGTCGCTGAAGGTGCGCGTTTCGGAGATGTCGTCGCGCTCGCTGCCCGAGGGCAAGGCGGTGACGCTGATGACGTTCCACGTCCGTTCGCGCGACGAGCTGGACGCCGTACTCGCGCGCATCCGCGCCGTTCCCGGCGTCACGGATATCAAGAGGGGCAGAGCATGAGGACGGTCGTCACGCGCGTGAAAAGCGCTACCGTCGCCATCGGCGGCGAGGTTCGCGGCGAGATCGGGCAGGGGCTTCTGGTGCTGCTGGGCGTTGCGCCGGAGGACACCCCCGCGGTCTGCGCAAAAATGGCGGACAAGGTGCTGGGACTTCGCATCTTCCGCGACGAAAACGATAAAATGAACTTATCACTGACCGACGTCGGCGGCAGCGTGCTGGTGGTCAGCCAGTTCACGCTGTACGGCAGCACGACGCACGGCCGCCGCCCGAGCTTCATCGGCGCGGCTTCGCCCGAGATCGCGATCCCGCTGTACGAGCAGTTTTTGCGCGAATGTGCGCAGCGCGGCTTTCCGCCGCAGCACGGCGAATTCGGCGCGGAGATGCTGGTCGCATCGGAAAACGACGGTCCGGTGACGCTGATTCTGGACTCCGAGGATTGGAACCATGCAAATTGACAGATTGGTGCTCGGCGAGCTCGCCACGAACTGCTATATCGTCACGGGCACGGAAAACCGCGCCGTCGTGATCGACCCCGCCGCAAAGGGCGAGCAGCTCGCGCTGTTTTTGCGCGAGAGAAAGCTGACGCTCGACGCGATCTTCCTGACGCACGCGCATTTTGACCACATGGGCGGTCTGCGCGCGCTCGTGCAGGAGACCGGCGCGCCGGTGTATCTGCACGCGGCGGACGAGGCGATCATCGCGCAGATGACGCACGGACGCATGACGGATACCTACACGCCCTACGGCGAGAGCGTTTCGGCGGCGGGCGTGATGTTCCGCGTGCTGCACACGCCGGGACATTCGCCCGGCTCGGTGTGCCTGCTGGCGGAGGACACGCTTTTCACCGGCGACACGCTCTTTGCCGGCACCTGCGGGCGGACCGATCTGCCCGGCGGCAGCTGGGAGGAGATGCAGCGGTCGATGGCGCTGCTCAGCGCGCTACCCGGCAGCTTCGACGTGCTGCCGGGGCACGGCGAGACGTCCACGCTGCAAAGCGAACGCGAGTTCAACCCCTATCTGCGGGGGAACGGCGTATGAAGCTGCGGCTGATCGGTCACAGCGACCGCTACCCCGTCGAGCAACTGCAGATGCAGCTTTTCCCGAACGAGCCCTCCGAATTTACGCAGACGCCGTTCTCGGGCGACGGCGCGGTCTCCGCGCTGCACGCGGGCGGCACATGGCTGACCGCCACGGCGACGATCACGCTGCACGGCAAAACCGCCCGCGCCGCGAAGCGGCTGCGCGCGGACGCGGAGAGCGTCCGCCTGCGGCGGCGCATTTTGCAGCAGTCGTACTATCTCGCCGCCGTGCAGCTGCTCGGCGCCGCGCCGCCGTGGGGCGCGCTTGCGGGCGTGCGCCCGACGAAGCTCTCCACCGCGTTTTTGCTGGAGGGCGGCACGGAGCGCGCATGCGACCGCATGCTGCGGGACGTCTATTTCATCTCCCCCGCCCGTCGGCGGCTTTGCCTCGACGCATCGAAATACACCGTGGAGGCGGCGAAGCTGCTGCGTCCGCGCGATCTTTCGCTGTATATCGGCATCCCGTTCTGCCCGACGCGCTGCGCATACTGCTCGTTCGTCAGCCAGTCGGTGGAGCAGTTCGGGAAATTCCTGCCGCCGTACTTAGGCGCGCTGGAGCGCGAGATCGCCGAGACGGGCAAGCTGCTGCGGCGATCGGGCTATACCGTGCGGACGCTGTATCTCGGCGGCGGCACGCCGACGACGCTCTCCGCCGCGCAGATCGCGCGTCTGCTCGATGCGGTGCGGGCGAGCTTCGACCTGTCCGAGTGTCTGGAGATCACCGTGGAGGGCGGCAGACCCGACACGCTGGACGCGGAAAAGCTCCGCGCGATCGCCGCGTGCGGCGTCGGGCGCATGAGCATCAATCCGCAGACGATGCAGGACGAAATTTTGCGCCGCATCGGGCGCAGGCACACGTCGGCGCAGACCGTGCAGGCGTACCGCGACGCGCGGGCGGCGGGCTTCCGCTCACTCAATATGGACCTGATCGCGGGACTGCCCGGCGACGCGCCGGACCGCTTTCTCCGCTCGCTTTCGCAGATCGTTGACCTCGCGCCCGAGAATATCACCGTGCACACGCTGGCGCTGAAAAAGAGCGCCGACCTGTTCTGCGACCGCGGCGGTCTGCCGACCGGCGAAGACGTGGCGCGGATGCTGGACGGCGCGAACGAGAGACTTCGCGAGGCGGGCTACGCGCCGTACTATCTCTACCGGCAAAAATACACCTCCGGCAGCTTTGAAAACGTCGGCTGGTGCAAACCCGGGCACGAAGGGCGATATAATATCTACATGATGGAGGAGCTGCACTCGATCCTCGCGCTGGGCGGCGGCGGCATGAACAAGGTCAACCTCGCCCCGAACGAGCTGGAGCGGTTCCACAACCCGAAATACCCGCAGGACTACATCGAGCACATCGACGACGTACTGGAGAAAAAGAGACAGATCTTCCGGCTTCTGGAAGAGCTATAGGAGGGATCTCCCATCGACACGCTGTTCACCCACGTTTCCGTGGTGACCATGGACGAAAACCTGACCGTGCTGACCGACGCGTTCGTCGGCGTCACGGACGGCAAATTCACGCACATCGGCACGACGCCCCCGCCTGAGAGCGAGCGTCCCGCGAAGATCATCGACGGCACCGGCATGGTGATGATGCCGGGACTGATCAACTGCCACACGCATCTTGCGATGAGCCTGCTGCGCGGCTGCGGCGACGACGTGCCGCTGCAGCAGTGGCTGACTGAGCGCATCTTCCCCGTGGAGGCGCGCATGGACGCGCGCTGCGCCAAGGCGTCGGCGCTTTTAGGCATCGCGGAGTGCGTGCGCTTCGGCGTGACGAGCGTGTCCGATCTCTATTTCCACACCGACAGCATCGCGCAGGCGGTCGCGGAGACCGGCATCAAGGCGAACATCGCGTGTTCGTCGTCCGTCTTCAAGGGCGGAGAGTTTGACGAGCGGCGCTTTCCCGCCTGCATCGAGCTGCGCGCGCTGCGGAAAAACTGGCACGGGTACGACAACGGCAGAATTCTCGCGGAGGCGTCCGTAAAGGCGTACTCCTCCACGCACGAGCTATGGGACTACGTCACGCGCTTTGCCGCCGAGGAAGGTCTGGGCATGCAGATCCACCTGTCCGAGACGGCGGCGCATCAGGCACAGTCGCTGGAGCAGACCGGTCTGACGCCGGCACAGGTGCTGGACTGCCACCACGCCTTTGACGGCAGGACGTGCGCGGCGCACTGCGTGCATTTGACCGAGGAGGATATGACGCTGCTCGGCAAGCGCAGGGTGACCGCCGTCCACTGCCCCGTGAGCAACATGAAACTCGCCAGCGGCCGCGCCGACATCACGGCGATGGTCAAACACGGCATGAACGTGGCGCTCGGCACCGATTCCGCGGCGTCGAACAACGCGCTGGATATGTTCCGCGTGATGAAACTTGCCGCGCTGCAGGCGAAGGATATGCAGAAAGACCCCGGCGTGCTGCCCGCCCCCGCCGCGCTGATGATGGCGACCGTCTGCGGCGCAAAGGCGCAGGGGCGCGAAAAAGAGTGCGGCATGATCAAGACCGGCTTGGACGCCGATCTTTGCCTGCTGGACTTCACGCAGCCGCATCTCATCCCGTGCCACGACCTGATGAGCCACCTCGTCTACTGCGCGACCGGTCAGGACGTGGTGCTGACGATGGTGCGCGGCAAAACGCTGTATGCGGCGGGCAAATACCCCACCATCGACCTCAGCAAGGTGATGGAGGAGCTCCGCTCCTACGCGATCCCGACACTGTTCGGGGAAAAGGAGGACCCCTCGTGAGCGACAGACCCGTGAAAAAACAGAATTTCCTGCACGGCGCGGCGATCCTTGCCGCCGCCACGCTGATCGTCAAGCTGATCGGCGCGGTGTACAAGATCCCGCTGGGCAATATCATCGGCGACCAGGGCTACGGCTATTTCACGACCGCCTATGATATCTACTCCGTGCTGCTGATGGTGTCCACCACGGGGCTGCCCGTGGCGATGAGCCGCATGATCTCCGAATCGCGCGCGCTGGACAACACCGCGCAGATCCGCCGCATCTTTCGCACGGCGCTGTACGTGTTCCTCGCCATCGGCGTGATCGGCTCGCTGGGTATGCTGGTGCTGTGCCGCCAGCTCTCGGTACTCGCCACCGGCTACGACACCTCGTGGGCGGCGATCGCGTGTCTGGCGCCGTCGGTGCTGCTGATCTGCCTGATCTCGGCGTTCCGCGGCTTTTTCCAGGGACAGAGCAACATGACGCCGACCTCCGTCAGCCAGGTGTTGGAGGCGTTATGTAAACTTATCATCGGGCTCGGCGCGGCGTGGGGCATCATGCGTCTGACCGGCGACGTCACGCTGGCGGCGGGCGGCGCGATCTTAGGCGTGACGGTCGGCTGCGTGATCTCGACGGGGTATCTCGGCATGAAATACCGCCGCGCGGTCCGCGGCGAGAACTTCAATCAGGGCGAGGAGAAGACGACCCGCAGGACGATGCGCGAGCTGCTTGCCATCGCGGTGCCGATCACGCTGGGCTCGGCGGGTCTGCAGATCATCAATCTGGTGGACACGATGGTGTTCATGCGGCGGCTGAGCGGCGCGGCGGGCTTCGTGCAGGCGGCGGCGGAGAGCGCCAAGGGCATCTACAACTTCTGCCAGACGATCTTCAATCTCCCCTGCGCGTTCATCCCGGCGATCACGATCAGCATCATCCCCGCGATCACCGAGCACTTGACGCAGAAAAACAGCCGCGGCGCAAAACAGGTGGAGGACTCCGCCATCCGGCTGATGAGCCTGATCGCGCTGCCGTGCGCGGTGGGTCTCGCGGTGCTGTCCGGCCCGATCCTGGAACTTCTGCGCGGCTACAGCGGCGAACAACTTGTGACCGGCAGCCGCATTTTGATGATCCTCGGCGCGTCCGTCGTCTTCAACAGCATGGTGCTGGTGACGAACGCGGTCATGCAGGCGCACGGCCACGTGACGCGCCCCGTCGTCCACATGCTGATCGGCGGCGCGGTCAAGGTCGCGGTCAACTATTGGCTGGTCGGCATCCCCGAGGTGAACATCGTCGGCGCAGCGATCGGCACGCTTTGCTGCTACGCCGTCATCACGGCGCTGAACCTCATCGCCATGGCGCGGATGGACGGCGGCCACGGCGTCAACATCGCGCGCACGACGTTCAAGCCGCTGCTTGCCGCCGCGGCGATGGGACTTGCGGCGTATATGTCGTATCACTTCCTGGCGAGCCTGCTGTCGCAGAAGCTCGCGTGTATTCTGGCGGTGGTCGTGGGCGTCGCCGTGTACGGGATTTTCGTGGTTTTGCTCAAGGCGATCACATATGAAGACTGTCTTTTGCTGCCGAAAGGCGGAAAAATTGCGAAAATTCTGCGTTTGAACTGACTTTTTTGAAAAAAAGCACTTGCAGAAGAGTGGAAAATATGGTAGATTTTATACAGAAAGACCACTATACCTATGATGACCTGCTGAAATTGGTCACTTTCCTGCGCAGCGAAAACGGCTGCGCGTGGGATCACGTGCAGACGCACGAGTCCATCCGCCGCAATCTTCTGGAAGAGGCGTACGAGGCGTGCGAGGGCATCGACCTGGACGACGCCGGCCTGATGCGCGAGGAGTTCGGCGACGTGCTGCTGCAGGTCGTGTTCCACGCGGACATCGAGCGCGAGCGCGGACGGTTCTGCATGGATGACGTCTGCGACGCTGTCTGTCAAAAGCTTGTCCGCCGCCACCCGCATCTGTTCGGCGGCGAGAAGCAGGATTGGGAAGAGATCAAAAAGCAGGAAAAGGGCGCGAAGACCGCCGCCGAGCTGATGGACGGCGTGGCGCGGTCGCTGCCGGCGCTGATCCGCGCGGAAAAGCTGCACGAGAAGGCGGAGAAAGCCGGTCTGCGTGCGGAGACCGCGGCGCAGACAAAGCTGGCGACCGACGCGCTGGACGATCTGACCGACGCGGAAAGCGGCTCCGACGCGGCGCACGAGGCGCTGGGCGACGCGCTGCTGGCGCTGGTCGCCGTCGGTCTTGACCGCGGGCTCGACCCCGAGGGCGCACTGCACGACGCCTGCGAGCGGTACATCGGGCGCACGGCGGACGCACAACACGGCAACCTCCCGGTAACGGGAAAAAATAAAAAAATCTAACGAAAAGAGGAACACACAATGAACAAAACCGAACTGATTGCTGAGATCGCAAAGAAGGCCGGCCTTTCCAAGAAGGACGCAGAGGCTGCTCTGAAGGCCACCACCGAGACCATCGCCGCTACCATCGCCAAGAAGGGCGGCAAGGTGCAGCTCGTCGGCTTCGGCACCTTCGAGACCAAGAAGCGCCCGGCGCGTGTTGCCCGCAACCCGCAGACCGGCAAAGAGATGAAGGTCGCTGCCAAGACCGTGCCCGTCTTCAAGGCAGGCAAGGCTCTGAAGGACAAGGTCGCGAAATAAGTTATCTCACGCATCCGGCGGGCATTCGCCCGCCGGAATTTTTATCCGGTAAGGGGGACGCGCCATGCGGCTCGATAAATTTCTGAAGGTCTCGCGGCTCATCAAGCGCCGCACCGTCGCCAACGAGGCGTGCGACGGCGGGCGCGTCACCGTGAACGACCGCCCCGCCAAGGCGTCGTACGACGTCAAGGTCGGCGACAGGATCGCCATCCAGTTCGGGCAGCGCACGCTGCGCGTGGAGGTGCTGGACGTCGCCGACAACGTCCGCAAGGACGACGCGGTCGGTCTCTACCGCGAGATCGGGGAATAGTGTCCAATAACGCCCGACGGTGAAAGAAAGATACGAAAAAGCAGCTTCCAGCAGGAAGCTGCTTTTTCGCGGCGCTTCTGGGACGCCTCGCCCGACAAACGCGGGGATTTGCAAGTTTGCGCAGCACCCAACCTCCACCTTTGGGGGAGG
>JAFSXP010000158.1 GCA_017443965.1 Oscillospiraceae bacterium | reverse complement strand
CTCGCTGCGGCTCAGTCACGCCGCGGCTCTGACAGGCCCCCGGCCTGTCATTCACTCCCGCGGCGCCGCTTCGCTACCCCAAAGGATGGAGGTTTTGGTGCATTGCAAACTTGCAAGCCCGTACGCTTGTAGGGCGCGGCATCCTTAACGCGCCGGAAAACGGCGGAGAGCCGCAAAAGGAGAGAGTTTTATGCTGATCAAAAACGGTCAGATCCACGACGCGATCCGTGAGGATGGCTACATCGCCGATCTGCGTACGGAAAACGGCAAGATCACCGAGATCGCGCCGAACCTTGCGCCGAGACCCGGCGAGGAGGTCGTGGACGCTTCGGGACTGTGGGTGTATCCCGGACTTGTCGAGGCGCACTGCCACACCGGTCTGCACGGCGTCGCCAACGGACCGGAGGGCACGGACGTCAACGAGAAGGGCAACATCATCTCGTCCGAGGTGCGCGCCATCGACAGCTTTTACCCGCAGGACGAGGGCGTGCGCATCGCGCGCGAGGCGGGCGTGACCACCATCTGCACCGGCCCGGGCAGTTCGGACGTCATCGGCGGCACGTTCGCCGCGATCAAGACGGCGGGCAGTTGCGTGGATGAGATGATCCTGAAATCCCCCGCCGCCATGAAGTGCGCGTTCGGCGAGCACACCAAGCACGCGCACGGCAAGACCTGCTCCGCCACGCGCATGGGCGGCGCCGCGTGGATGCGCAAGGCGCTTTTCGAGGCGCGCGAATACATGCAGGCAAAAGAAGCCGGCGAAAAGCAGAAGTTCGATCTGCGCATGGAGGCGCTGATCCCCGTGCTGAAGGGCGAGATCCCCTTCAAGGTGCACGTCCAGCGCGCGGACGACATCTGCACGGTGCTTCGCATCGCCAAGGAGTTTGGCGTACGCGTGACGCTGGACCACTGCTCCGGCGGCGAGCCGGTGATCCCGCAGATCAAGGCGGCGGGCGTGTCGGTCGCGGTCGGACCGCTGCTGGTCGCGCCGGGCACGCTGACGGAGACGCGCGGCAAATCGCCTACGATCGCGGTGCAGCTGGACGCGGCGGGCGTGCCGTTTTGCATCATCACGGACAGCCCCGTCATCCTGCAGCAGTATCTGGTGCTCTGCGCCGAATCGTGCATCCGCGTCGGTCTTGCGCCGCACAAGGCGCTGCAGGCGATCACGATCAACGCGGCGCGGCACATCGGCTGCGAGGACCGCATCGGCTCACTCGAGGTCGGCAAGGACGCGGACTTCGTGCTGTGGACGGGCGATATCTTCCGCTACACCAGCCGCATCCAAGCGGTCTACATCGAGGGCAGGAAGGTCGTTTAGAGGTCAGAGGCCAGAGGTCAGAGGCCAGAGGTCAGAGGTCAGTAGGGGCGATTGTAAAATCGCCCGCGGACGAGCAATGCTCGTCCCTACGGCAAAACTTGCAAATCTCTGCGTTTGTAGGGGCGGCATCCTTGACGCGCCGCAAAACGGCAGAGAGCCGAGGGCAAAAGGAGAGAGTTTCATGCTGATCAAAAACGGACAGCTCCACGACGCGATCCATGAAGAGGGCTATGCCGCCGATCTGCGCGCGGAGGGCGGCAAGATCGTCGAGATCGCGCCGGACCTCACGCCGAAGCCGGGCGAGGAGGTCATAGACGCAACGGGACTGCTGGTCTATCCCGGCTTCGTTGAGGCGCACTGCCACACGGGGCTGGAGGCGTTCGCCGGCGGCGATATCGGCATGGACCCCAACGCGAAGACCACTCCCGTCACGCCCGAGGTGCGCGCCATCGACAGCTTCTATCCGCAGGACCTGAGCATCCGCCTCTCGCGCGAGGCGGGGATCACCACGCTCTGCACCGGTCCGGGCAGCTCGGACGTCGTCGGCGGCTCGTTCATGGCGGTCAAGACGGCGGGCACGTGCGTGGACGAGATGATCCTCAAATATCCGGTCGCCATGAAGTGCGCGTTCGGCGAGCATCCGAAGGGCGTGCACGGCAAGCGCGGCTGCGGCGCGCGCATGGGCACCGCCGCACGGCTGCGCGAGACGCTGTTCGCCGCGCGGGAATACATGGACGCCAAGGATGCGGGCGAGAAGCAGAAGTACGACATGCGCATGGAGGCGCTGATCCCCGTTCTGAAGCGGGAGATCCCGCTGAAGGTGCACGTCCAGCGTGCGGACGACGTCTGCACGGTGCTGCGCATCGTGCGGGAGTTCGGCGTGCGGCTGACGCTGGAGCACTGCTCCGGCGCGCGGGCGGCGATCCCGCAGATCAAAAAAGCCGGCGTGCCGGTCGCGTGCGGACCGTATTTCACGGGATCGGGCACGCTGACCGAGAACAGGGACAAATCGCCCGCGCTCGCGGTCGAGATGGACGCGGCGGGCATCCCCGTCAGCATCATGACCGACCATCCCGTCGTGCTGCAGCAGTATCTGGTGCTCAGCGCCGAGGCGTGCATCCGCGCGGGTATGCCGCCGTTTCACGCCCTGCAGGCGATCACGATCAACGCAGCGCGTCACGCGGGCGTGGACGACCGCGTCGGTTCCCTCGAGGTCGGCAAGGACGCCGATATCGTGCTGTGGACGGGCGACCCGTTCCGGTACACCAGCCGCGTCAAGGCGGTCTGCATCGACGGCGTGAAAGTCGTTTAGAGGGCAGATGCCAGACGCCAGAAGTCAGACGGCAGAGCGCGAAAAAAGCTCCCCTTGCGGGGTAGCGAAGCGGCGCCGCGGTAGTGAATGACATGCCGGTGGCATGTCAGAGCCGCAGCGAGACCGAGCCGCAGCGAGACGCTGTCGCCGCAGGCGACTGAGGGGGGAAAATGGCTCCCTCTATGAGGGAGCTGTCAGCGAAGCTGACTGAGGGAGTTCCCCCCTCCGTCACGGCTTCGCCGTGCCACCTCCCCCAAAGGTGGAGGTTGGGTGCTGCGCAGACTTGCAGATCTCGGCGTTTGTAGGGCGCGGCGATCCCGACGCGCCGGAAAGAAAAGACCTCCCACAGGGAGGTCTTTTCTCGTTTTGTGCGCTTGTTTTTCCGTGGCGGACATGGTAGAATAAACCCATCAAGAACTATTGGGAGGGGATCTCATGCTGATCAAAAACGGCACGATCTATGACGCGATCCACAAACGCCCGTACGTCGCGGATATCGCGGTCGAGCGCGGCAGGATCAAGGCGATCGCGCCCGATCTGAAGCCCGCGAAGGGCGAGCGCGCGGTGGACGCTTCGGGGCTGCGCGTCTACCCCGGCTTTGTCGAGGCGCACTGTCACATCGGTCTGACGACCTTCGGCGACGGCGCCATGGGCGCGGACATCAACGAGACGACAAGCCCTGTCACGCCGGAGCTGCGCGCCATCGACAGCTTAAATCCGCAGTCGCTGACGTTCCGCTACGCGCGTGAGGCGGGCGTGACCACCGTCTGCACCGGTCCCGGCAGCGCCAACGTCATCGGCGGCACGTTCACGGCGGTCAAGACCGTGGGCAACAGCGTCGAGGAGATGCTGATCAAGGAAGCCGTCGCCATGAAGTGCGCGTTCGGCGAAAACCCGAAGAAGACCTACCCGAAAAAAGGCGCGACCGTCCGCATGGGCGTCGCCGCGCGGATGCGCGAGACGCTGTTTGCCGCGCAGGAGTACCTGAAAAAGAAAGAGGCGGGCAAGGATCAGAAGTTCGACCTCAAGATGGAGAGCATGATCCCCGTCCTCAAGGGCGAAATGCCGCTCAAGGCGCACGCCCACCGCGCCGACGATATCCTGACCGCCATCCGCATCGCCAAGGAGTTCGGGCTGAAGATCACGATCGAACACGGCACCGACGGCGCGCTGATCGCGGACGAACTGAAGGCGGCGGGCGTGTCCGTCGCGTTCGGACCGATCCTCTGCGGCGCCACGAAGACCGAACTGCAGCACAAGACCGACACCACCGCCGCCGTGCTGGACAAGGCGGGCGTGCCGTTTTGCATCATCACGGACGCGTCGGTCATCATGCCGCAGTACCTGATCGCCTCCGCCGCGGTCTGCGTCCGCGCGGGGCTTGATCCGTTCCATGCGCTGCAGGCGATCACAATAAACGCGGCGAAGCACATCGGCATCGAAGACCGCGTCGGCTCTCTCGAGGTCGGCAAGGATGCGGACATCGTGCTGTGTGACGGCGACGTGCTGTCCTACACCAGCCGCATCAAGGCGGTCTACATCGACGGCAGAAAGGTGGTTTGAGCATGCTGATCAAAAACGGAACGATCTACGACGCGATCCATGAAAAACCCTACGTTGCCGACATCTCCGTTGAGAAGGGCAAGATCGCTGCCATCGGCAAAAATCTGACCGCGAAGCGCGGCGAGGAGATCGTCGACGCGAAGGGGCTGCGGGTGTACCCCGGTTTCATCGACGCGCACTGCCACACCGCCATCGACGATTTCGGGCAGGGCGACATGGGCAAGGACTTCAACGAGAAGACAAGCCCCGTCACGCCGGAGCTGCGCGCCATCGACAGCATCTATCCGCAGGATATCGCGTTCAAACGCGCGCGGGAGGCGGGCGTGACCACGGTCTGCACCGGTCCGGGCAGCGCCAACGTCATCGGCGGCACGTTCGCCGCGCTCAAGACGGCGGGCAACAGCGTCGAGGAGATGCTGGTCAAGGCGGACGTCGCCATGAAGTGCGCGTTCGGCGAAAACCCGAAAAAATGCTATCCCAAGCACGGCGCCACCGTCCGCATGGCGGTCGCCGCACGGCTGCGCGAGGCGCTGTTTGCCGCGCGCGAGTACATGGAGAAGAAGGAAGCGGGCAAGGAACAGAAATTCGACCTCAAGATGGAGGCGCTGATCCCCGTGCTCAAGGGCGAAATGCCGCTCAAGGCGCACGCGCACCGCGCCGACGATATCCTGACCGCCATCCGCATCGCCAAGGAGTTCGGCGTCAAGATCACCATCGAGCACGCCACCGACGGCGCGCAGATCAAACGCGAGCTGAAAAAGGCGGGCGTCTCCGTCGCCATCGGCCCGATCATGTCGGGCGGCGGCAGCAAGGTCGAGGTGCGGGCGAAGAACGACAGTATGGCAGCCGTGCTGGACAAGGCGGGCGTGCCGTTCTGCATCATCACCGACGCGCCGGTCGTCCTGCAGGAATATCTGACGACCTCCGTCGCGGTCAGCCTGCACGCGGGGCTCGATCCGTTCAAGGGCCTGCAGGCGATCACGATCAATGCCGCGAAGCACATCGGGCTGGAGGACCGCATCGGTTCTTTGGAGGTCGGCAAGGACGCGGATATCGTCCTGTGCAAGGGCGACGTGTTCGACTACACCGGCAAAATTCAGGCGGTCTATATCGGCGGCAAAAAAGTGGTTTAGAAATCAGAGACCGGACGCCGGACGTCAGATGCCGGAGGTCAGCAGACCACAGGGGCGATTGTCAAATCGCCCGCCGATCACGCACCGCACCCGTAGGGGCGATTGTCAAATCGCCCGCGGATTTTCCGTCCTCGCGTAGGGCGGGATGCCCTCATCCCGCCGCCTCCCGTCCCGCCGCAGCGAAAGCTCCCCTTGCGGGGTAGCGAAGCGGCGCCGCGGGAGTGAATGACATGCCAGTGGCATGTCATTCACT
>JAFSXP010000157.1 GCA_017443965.1 Oscillospiraceae bacterium | reverse complement strand
TCATGCTGTTCGACGAGCCGACGTCCGCGCTCGACCCCGAGATGGTCGGCGAGGTGCTGGACGTCATGAAGGAGCTTGCCAACGAGGGCATGACGATGGTGGTCGTCACGCACGAGATGGGCTTCGCCCGCGAGGTCGGCAACCGCGTCCTGTTCATGGACGAGGGCAAGCTGGTCGAGCAGGGCACGCCGGAGGATATCTTCGACCGTCCGCAAAACCCGCGTTTGCAGGACTTCCTTTCCAAAGTGCTGTAAATCACATGCAGCGCCTTTCTCGCGAAAGGCGCTGCGTCTTTTGAGGTGTGAAAATGAACAGAGAGCTTTTCGCCGCCGTCATCGAGGCGAAAAAAGAGGCGCTGACCGCGCTGGCGCAGGACATCTGGGCGCATCCCGAGCTGTCGCTGCAGGAGTATCACGCGGCGGAGGTCTACACGGAATTCCTTCGTGCGGAGGGATTTCAGGTGGAGACGAACGTCGGCGGCATCGCCACGGCGTTCACCGGCAAATACGGCAGCGGCAGGCCCGTGATCGGGCTGCTGGGCGAATTCGACGCGCTGGACGGCCTCTCGCAGCAGGGCGGCGCCGTGACGCCCTCCCCCGTCGTCCCCGGCGGCTGCGGTCACGGCTGCGGCCATCATCTGCTGGGCGTCGGCGCGCTGGCGGCGGCGATCGCGGTCAAGGCGTATCTGCAAGAGCGCGGCGAGGGCACCGTGGTCTTCTACGGCTGTCCCGGCGAGGAGGGCGGTGCGGCGAAGGCGTTTCTGGCGCGTGACGGCGCGTTCCGCGATCTCGACGCGGCGCTGACGTGGCATCCCGACGACAAGAACGAGGTCGTCTCCGGCACGTGCATGGCGTCGCTGCAGGTCGAATACGAATTCACCGGCACGGCGGCGCACGCCGCCAACTGTCCGCAGCGCGGGCGCAGCGCGCTGGACGCTGCGGAGCTGATGAACATGGGCGTGCAGTTTTTGCGCGAGCATATCCGCCCGTGCGACATGGTGCACTACGCCATCTGGGACGCAGGCGGGCGTTCGCCGAACGTGGTGCAGGCGCGTGCGCGTCTGCTTTACATGGTGCGCTCGGACTGCGTGAAGGGCGCGCAGGAGGTGCTGGCGCGCGTCGACCGTATCGCGGAGGGCGCGGCGCTGATGACCTCGACCGGCGTGAAGCGCCATTTCATCGACGGCACGTCGGACACCGTGCCGAACGAAACGCTGGAAACGCTGCTGTATGAAAAGCTGCTTGAAGCGAAGCTGCCGGAATACACCGAGCAGGAGCTGGCGTTCGCCGCCGCGCTGCGCAAAACGTTCGGCGAGGAGACGGGCGAGCCGATCTGCCGCGCCGTGCTGCCGCTGCGTCACAGCGAGGACGTGACGCCCGGCTCGACCGACGTGGGTGACGTCAGCCATCTGACGCCGACCGTGCAGCTGCACACGGCGGTCTTCCCGCTCGGCACGCCCGGGCACAGCTGGCAGGCGGTCTCCGCGGGGGCGGAAACCGCCGCCTGTAAGGGCATGCTGCTGGCGGCGAACGTGCTGGCCGAGACCGCCGCCGCGCTTTTTGAATCGCCTGAAACGCTCGCCGCCGCGGGGGCGGAATTCCGGCGCCGCACGGCGGGCGGCTACGTCTGCCCCATCGAGCCGGACGCCGTCCCCTGCATCCCCGGAGAGCCGCTTTGAAAACTGCCGGATCGCAGCGCGATCCGGCGTTTTCTTTCCTTGACAGTTTTTTCCGTCTGGATTATGATAAAAGCAGGTAGAAAGGAGTTGGCGTCCATGAAACGTTTTATCGGTTTGTCCGTTTCCCTGCTGCTGACGCTGTGCATGCTGTTTTCGCTGCTGCCCGCCGCGTCCGCGGCGTCGCTGAACGAGATCCAGCAGGCGGTCGTCGCGACGGCGCTTGCCTATTACGACAAAGATCCGCTGGTGCAGTACGATTCCACCTCCATGACTGCGCAGGAGCGTCTTGCGTGCGGCACGTCGCGCATCCGCTCGGGCGACAGTCCGGAGATGGCGGCGACCGACCACACGCTGTACAGCGTCTGCTCCGATTTCTGCTACGACGTTTAGTACGACGCCACGGGTTACGAACTGTGGGGCGGTTCGAGAAACTCCGTCACCAAAAACATGAGCAAGGCGACCACGGACGATCCCATTTGCGTGTACCGCTGGGAAAAGGCGGTCGACGGCGCGGACAGCGGCGAAAAGGCGGTCAAAGAGGCGTACGCGGTCATCCAGCCGGGCGATCTGATCGTCGGCGCGACCGGCTCAGGTCACGCGATGATCTACGTCGGCGACTGCTTCGGCGACGGCACGAACTACATCATCCACTGTGCCGGCAAGAAGGTCGACCCGAAGACCGGCGTCGACGCCGTGGAGAAAAACGGCGGCATCCGCAGGGATCCCGCCGGCACCTACTGCTTCGGCGAAACGCCGGGCAAGGGCCTTCACACGAAGTATTCGACGTTCGTCATCCTGCGCCCGTGGAAGGCGAAGGATTTTTCCGGCCACACGGTGACCGAGCACGCCAAGACGCGGCTGAAATATCCGCGGCTGCGCGTGGACAAGGAAGCAAGTCTCAAGATCTACAACTCCCCCGTCACCGGGCAGGACATCACCGTGACGCTGACCGCTTTCAATAACGGCACGAGCGCGATCACGGGACTGCCGGTCACGGAGTATCTTCCCACAGGCGCGACGCTGAAATCGGCAACCGGAGCGCAGAACGCCGACGGCAAACTGACGTGGACGCTCGACATCCCCGCCGGCGAGCAGAAGTCCGTTTCCTACACCGTGACGGTGACGGCGAAGCGCGGCGAGACCGTGACGATCCCCGCCGGCAAGGTCGACGGGCTGGACACGCGCAGCATGACGTATCTCGTCAGCGGCGCGAAGCTCAGCCGCGAAAAGCTTGACAAGCTGGCGTCGCTCGGCAGCACCTCCAAGCGCGAAACGCGCAGTCAACTGCGCGCGCTGAGCGCAAACGACGTGCAGTTCGCCGTGCAGGTCTACGGTCAGGTGCTCGGCGTCGATCTCGGTCTGCCGGGATCGTTCAACACCCTGATGAAGGGCATGTTCCACCGCGTCTCCCCCGCGGGCAAGCTGAAGGATTACCCGTTCATGTGGGAGCTGAATAAGTCCGAGGACATCCCCGCGGAATACCGCGCGATCTACGACATGAAGATCCCCGAGCATTTCGGCGGCTATTCCGTCTTCATCGGCACCGATCCCGCCGTGCCGGCGCATTCGATGTACCCCGTCGACCGCACGACCGACTACCGCGAGGAGTTCTATGAGCCGGGCGATATCTTCATCGAGCTGTCGAACGAAGACAAGACGAGCGCCACCGATCCGAAGCACGTGGAGGTCTTCATCTACCTCGGCAGCGACAGCGTCCTCGCCTGCGGCGACGGCTGCGCGGAGGTGTGCTCGTTCGGCAACAGCATCGAGCGGTCGCTGAAAAACAGCGTGATTCTGGCGCTGCGTCCCACACTCATCTATGACGATATCAACGCCGACGTCTCGTCGATGCCGTTCACGGACGTCGAGACGGGAAGCTGGTACTACGACAGCGTCAAGGAGCTGTACTTCAACGGCACGGTCAGCGGCATGACGGCGACGACCTTCGCGCCGAACGGCAAGCTGACCTACGGACAGGCGCTGAAGCTGATCGCCTGCGGGCTGGGCTTCAGCGAGCAATCGCCGACCGGCGCGCACTGGGCAAGCGGCTATCTGCAACTCGCCAAAAAGCGCGTGTGGCTCACGGGCGACGTCGATCTGGACGCGCCGATCTCGCGGTGTGCGCTGTGCTCGATCGCGGCAAAGGCGAAGGGACTGTCTGCGCAGCCGGAGAGCAATCCGTTCACGGACACGCGCGACGCTTCCGTGCTGGCGCTGTACAAGGCGGGCGTGATCAACGGCATGACGGCGACGACCTTCGCGCCCGACGCCACGCTGACCAGAGCGCAGATCAGCAAGATCATCTGCGCGCTGCGCGCTGTAAGGTGACGGCAATATGACGAAGTACAAACGGCTGCTCGCGACGGTCTGCCTGTCGGCACTGCTCCTGACGCTCTGCGCCGGCTGCGGCGGCGAGACGGCGGAAAGCAAGCCGGACACGACGCCCGTCGCGGCGGAGGAAGTAAAACCCGACACGCCGCCCGCGGACGAGGCGCCGAAGGAGATCGAAAAGCCGGAGCCGCCGAAGGACGGAGAAAAGCCGGAGACACAGAGTGCGGTCGAGAAGCCGGAAGAACCGGTCGTCGAAGGCAAGCCTGCGGAGCCGAAAGTCAGCGAGAAGCCGGAATCAT
>JAFSXP010000156.1 GCA_017443965.1 Oscillospiraceae bacterium | reverse complement strand
TTCCCATGATTGACCCTCCTGTTATTCTAGATTGCAGTTGGCAGACCGCAATTCTATTCTAACAGGAGGCTTCTTTTTCTGCTCAACTATATAATCCTTACCGAACCACACGTCTAACGTGTGGTTTTGGTATACAAAAAAGCGGGATGCTTTCCGGAGAAAGCATCCCGCCTTGTGTAGGATCAGGCGTTGCAGGTGATGGTGAAGCTGTAGTTCTGCGTCTTGTCGTTCTGTGCCGTTACACGCAGATACACCGTGATCTTGCTGCCCTTGGCGATATCCAGACCGGTGTACGTGTAGGCGTCCCCGTCCTTGGGCAGTTCCTGATACGCCGTGTTCGCGTTCGAGCCGATGGCGCATTCGACCTTCTTGACCGTATCCTCGGTCGGCTTGATGCGCAGCGACGCGCCGGTCGTCTCCATGACCGCGATGCTCTTTGCGGTGCCGCCGTTTTCGACGATCGCATAGGTGAACGCGTCCGTGACGAGCGAGACTTCCTCCAACTGCGTGCTGCTCGCCGCCGAAGACGTCTTGAAGTTCTCCGTCTTGGTGTAGTTGGTGCCGTTGTAGTTCAGCGTCGCCGTGACGCTGCAGGAACTGCCCGGCGTCAAATCGGTGGCGGTGTACTCGAACGTCTGTCCCGCCGTGAACTTCATGCCGTCAAACACCGTGGTCGACTTGCCGCCGCTGCTGTAGCGGATCGTCATCGAGCCGGCAACGTCCGTCTTCACCGAGAACGTCGCGCTCGTGCCGGTCGGTTCGCCGATCATGGTGACGGTGACGGGGTTGGTGTCCTCCGTGGTGAAGGCCGTGTTCGCCGTGCCGACGCGGGTGCCGTCCTCATAAGCCAGCGCGCCCTGCGCAACGACGATGCAGTACTTCGTCTTGAACGCAAGATCGGGCGTCGGCGTGATCGTGATGGTCTTGCCGTCCGCCGAGACAGCCGCCGTGAACGTTTCCTTGGTGCCGCTGACGCTGCCGCGGCGCAGTTCGATCGCGGTGCCCTCAACGTAGGACGCCTTCAGATCGGCGTTGCCGGAGTCCGGACGCACGACCTTCCGCGGGACCGTGATCGTGAACGGGCCGCCGACCGGCACGTTCGTGGCGTTATTCTCCGGGTCGAAGACCACGTCGCTCTCCGTCTCCTTGCCGGTGGAGAAGCGCGAGGCGAAGCCGCTGTTGACCGCGCCCGCCGCGTTGACCAGCGTGCCGGCATTGACCGTGACGTAGTAGGTCGTATCCGCCGTCAGCACCACGTTCGGCTTGAGCGTGAACTGGCGGTTGTTGTTGCCGAGCGTCACCGTGAACGCCACGAGCGGGCCCGTCGTGCTGCCCTCGTGGATCTCCACGACGTTGTCGCGGACGTAGTTGGTCGTCAGCGCGACGCCGAGCGACTGGTAGAGCTTCTCGCCGAACGTCAGCACGATGTTGGACGTCTTGCTGACGCTGACGGCGCCGTCACGCGGCGTGACCGACGTCGGCTGGAGCGTCTGCTGCTCGCCGGTGGTGAACGAGGTCGTCAGCGCGGTGTTGTAGACGCTCTTCTCGTTGCGCAGCGTGCGGTTCTTCAGCACCACATAGTCGGTGGTGTTCATCGACAGCGCCGCGTTGGGCTGCATCGTAAAGCTCTTTCTCGTCGTCTCGTCGATGGCGGCGGTGTAGTTGATCAGCGTGCCCGTGGCGCTGCCGACGCGCAGCTCCGCGACGCTGTTTTCGATGTAGGAATTCGTCAGCGTGGCGCCCGAGGCGTTCCACAGCACGCTGTCAAACTCGACCTTGATGGGCGCGGTCGTGCTGACCGCGGTGGCGCCGTTCGCCGGCGTGACCGTCGGCGTCATGGTGCCCGCCGTCGCGGAGACGGTGGTGAAATAAGTGGTAAACGCGGTGTTGCCCTTGCCCGCCGCGTTCTTCAGTTTGTCGGCGGCGACCGTCAGATAGTACGTCGCACCGTCCGCCAGAGGCGCAGACGGCGTGACCGTGACAGTCTTACCGCTGACGACCGCGGTGAAGTCGACCGCCGTGCCGCTCGCGCTGCCCTGCCGCAGGGACAGGACGCTCGTCTGCAGGTAGCTGCTGCCGACCGTGCCGCCGGTGGCGGTGTAGATATCCTCAGGGAACACCAGCGTGACGGTGCCGGTCACGGCGACGTTCGCGGCGCCGCGCGCCGGGACAGCCGTGGGAACCAGCACGGAGGAGGTCTCCGTTCCGCTGCCGCCGCCGGAATAGTTCTCGACGCGCTTGGCGGGCTCGGTCTCATAGGTGCAGCCCGCGACGTTCTCGGTCGCGACGCCGATGGCGCCCGTGCCGTGGAACGCCGCCGCGCCGTTCAGCTCGGCATTTTCCACCGTGACGTCGCTCGACAGGATCATCGCGCTGCCGGCAGCGGCGGCGTCGACCGTCAGCGTGCCGACCGCACCCTGCTGCACCGTGAGGTTGGACTTCTTCGTCAGCTTCATCTCGGCGATCTTGCCGCCGGTGTGACGGAGCACCGTGCCGGTCTCCGTTTCGACCGTGTCGAACGTGCCCTCCAGCCTGACGGTGGCGGCGGTGAGGTCGCCCGCCAGCGCGACGTCCTTGAAGCCGTCGCCGGTCAGGAGCTTTTCGGCAAGCGTCGTACCGGCGCGGACGGTGGTCGCCTTGACCGTGGCGCCGCCCGTGGCGGTGACCGTGATATCCTCGCCGACGACGTTCAGGTCATTGACCACGGTGCCGTCCAGCGTCGTGTTCGTGCTGCCGATGCTGAGCGTGCCGAGCACGCGGCAGTTTTTCATGATGACGTCCGTCGTGGACGAGACCGTCGCATGGTTCGGATAGAGGACGCCCTCGCTGCTGACCATGATCGGCTCGTTCGCCGCGGAGGCGATCGTCTCACCCTGCAGCAGCGAATAGATCAGCTGCGCAGCCTGCGCGCGCGTCAGCTTGCCCTTCGGGTCGAACCTGTTGTGGTTGTCGCCCTTCATGTAGCCCTTGGAGTAGACGAAATCGACGCTGCTCTTCGCCCAGGTGTCGATCGTCTCGCCGTCTTCAAACTGCGAAGACGAGAGCATCGTCTTCGGCGCGGTGACGATACGGCTGAGCATGACCGCCGCCTCCTGGCGCGTGATGTTCGCGTCCGGGCGGAACGTGCCGTCGTTATAGCCGGCGATATACTGCGCGCAGACCGCCTTGCCGACCTCGTCGTAATACCACGCGGTCCTTGTGACGTCGCTGAACTTCGGCTCGGCGCTGTTCTTGATGCCGATGGCGTTGTTCAGCATCTTGGCAAACTGCGCGCGGGTGACCGGCTCGTTCGGGCGGAACGTGCCGTCCGTGAAGCCGCCGATGTAACCCTTCTCGACGCCGAAAAGGATCACGTCCTTCGCCCAGCTGCTGTCAATGTCGCTCAAGGTGACCGCGGACGCGGGCATAGCCAGCAGCGAGCCGACCAGCACGAGCGCCAGGCAGAGCGATACGAGCTTGTGCATTTTCTTCATGACTTCATACCTCACATTTCTGTTTTGCCGCTTGGGGCTGATATGTCATTTTGATTATACACGCTTTTTTCTCAAACTACAATACATTTCGTGAATTTCTTGCAAATTTTTCACAAGATGTTGTGTTTGGGATGATTTGACAAAAATCGCGCGGCATGGTACGATAATTAGCGCAGAAACCTGTTTTCCCCGGAGAAAGGAGCCGCCATGGGCATCAGTGCAAACGAAAAACGGTTTTGGGGCGCGTCGGACAGCGAGACGATCCAGAACGCGATCGACTACGCGAGCGCAAACGATCTGGGCGAGGTGACGATCCCCCGCCTGTGCGAGCGCACGGGAAAGACCGTGTGGAGCATCGACAGGAGCATTCTGCTCCCGAACGATATGACCGTGATCTTAGAAGACGCGCATCTGCGGCTGGCGGACGGCGTGTTTGAAAACATCTTCCGCAACAGCAGCTGCCGCACGCCCGAGGGCAATACCCTCGACGGCGAGCAGCACGGCATCCGCATTATCGGCGTGGGAAACGCGCTGCTGGACGGCGGAAAGCACAACGGGCTGGTCGAGCAGATGCACCGCGACGATCCCGAAAAGTACCCGTGTCTGAGCATCAATCTGCTGATCTTCCTGCACAACGTGCGCGACTTTGAGATCCGCGGGCTGCACATCATCGAATCGCGCTGGTGGTCGATCTGCTGCATCTACTGCCGCTGGGGACGGATCGCCGATCTGGACTTCCGCATGTACGGCACGTCCGAAAACCAGGACGGCGTCGATCTGCGCGTCGGGTGCGAGTTCATCACCATCGAAAACATCACCGGCTGCACCGGCGATGACACCGTGGCGCTGACCGCGCTGCCGCTGGACGATCTGGTGCCGGAGACACAACTCAAAGTCGAGGGCAAGGCGCCCGATATCCACGACGTGACGATCCGCAATATCATCTCCTCGTCGCACGGCTGCACCATCATCCGCCTGCTGTGCGAGGACGGCGCCAAAGAGTATAACATCACCATCGACGGCGTGAAGGACACCGGCTTCTCCATCGGCGGCGCCGCGATCCTTGTGGGCATCTCGAACACGATGTTCGCAAAGGACCATCCGCGCAGGATGGGCGATCTGCGCAACGTCGTCATCCGCAACGTTTCCACGCCGTCGCAGAAGGGCATCACTCTCTGCGAGCCGACGCAGGATCTGCTGATCGAAAACCTCGCCACCTACGGGCGGAACAATATCGGCATCCGCTTGTGCGCGAACTTCTCCGCAGACAACGTGACGATCCGCAACTGCACGTTCCGCGGCGACACGGAGGAGGCGAACTGCCTGTTCCACCTCGCGTCGGATCTGCCGCAGGAGAATCTTGCGGGGCTGCGCATCGAGCATGTGCACGCATCGCCGTATCCGTACATCTTCCGCGTGGGCGAGTGCGCGGTCGAGGATCTTGTCTGCGAGCCGACGGAGGGCCGCTTCTCGCCCGAAAAGCCGAATCTTCCCTCCGCCTACGGCAGATACCACCGCTGCGCGTTCGGCAAGGTCATTGAAAACCGTCCGAAGGATAATCGGTTCACAGAAGAGAAAAAATAACGGCGAAACGAGGTGTGCGGCGTGGAAGAGACTCCCGTCAGCAAACGGCTGAAAAAAGAGCAAATCTTTACGATCCCGAACGCGATGTCCGCCATGCGCATCGTGCTGCTGCCGTTCATCGTGTGGCTGTTCGTCGAGCAGAAGTACGTCGCCGCCATCGTGCTGATCGGCGTGTCGTGCCTGACGGATATCCTCGACGGCAAGATCGCGCGGCGCTTCAACATGGTGTCGGACGTCGGCAAGGTGCTCGATCCGCTGGCGGACAAACTGACGCAGGGCGTGCTGTGCATCTGCCTGGCGATCTTCCACTACCCGCTGATGTGGGGACTGGTCGGGCTGTTCGTCGTCAAGGAGACGATCATCGTGATCGTCGGCTGGGTTCTGGTGCAGAAGGCAGACGTCGTGCCGGGCGCGAAGTGGTACGGCAAACTCAACACGGTGATCCTGTTTTTCTCGTTCGGCGTGATATTGCTGTATCTGCTGATCACGGGCGAGCCGCTGGACACGACGATCGCGAACGCGCTGATCGGACTTTGCGCCGTGTCGATCACGGTCAGCATGATCCTGTATCTCACCGAATTCTTCCGGCTGATCAAACAGAGCAACAAAAAAGAAGCGTGAGGCAAGCCTCACGCTTCTTTTTTTGCTTATCCGAAGTCGAACTCCGCGCAGACGGGATAGTGGTCGGAGAGATAGATCCCGTTTTTGCGCACCACCCACAGCGCGACGCCGCGGCATTTCGCCGCAAGCGCCTCCGTGGCGAAGAGATAGTCGATCTTGTCGCCGGGATCGCGCGCGCCGAACTCATGGAACGTGACGGGGATCTCCGCCGTCACGTCGACGAGGCGCGGCTGCTCCCACGAATTTAAGAGCGCGACCGTCTTCATGTGCGGGAAAACGTTGAGATCCCCGCAGACGACCGCGTCATACGGCTGCTTCGCCGTGACGTCGCGCAGCTTTTCGAGCAGCACCGCCATCTGCATCGCCTCGACGTCGTCGTTGCCCTCCAACACGCCGATATAGTCCAGATGCGTGTTGCACACGCGCAGCATTTCGCCGCCCGCCGTGCGCACAAGCGTCATCAGGCAGATGCGCGGATGGACGCTCTGCCCGTCGAAGCGGCTGCCGGGCGTCTGCGGCGTCGGCGAGAGCCAGAACGCCTCAAACCCGCAGACCGCGTGCGGCTTTTTGACCGCGGTGCAGACCATCTCGCCGGTCATGTCCGGCTTATTGCCGTGTCCGACGAACGTGTACTCCGGCAAAAGCCGCTGCAGCACGTCGCGGTGGCGGTCCTTCATCTCCTGAAAGCAGATCACGTCCGGCATCTCGGCGCGGAGCGTCTCGTCGATCAGCCCCAGCCGGTGGATGAAGCTGTTGGTCCCGTCGTTGTCCCAGCGAACGCGCAGATTGAACGTCACGATCTTCATGACAAATACCTCATTTTCCTGTTCATAATGACTTTGTCCGATCGTCTGCATCATACCATTTCATCCATCAAAAATCAAGAAATGAGGGATGAAAAATGATTTGTATGACCGCGGCGGCGGCGCGCAAAAATTACCAGCATAGCATTTTTCGTTTCGGAAATGCTATGGGTACGGAAATCAAACGGTCGTTTGATCGCCGGAAACTGGGAAAAGGAGATGTACGATCATGACGAACAAGAGCACGCTGAATATCCCCGAGTCCAAGGACGCGATGGATAAGTTCAAGATGGAAGCCGCCCGCGAAGTCGGCGTCGACCTGAAGCAGGGCTACAACGGCAACCTGAGTTCCCGTGAAGCCGGCTCCGTCGGCGGCCAGATGGTCAAGAAGATGATCGAGGCCTACGAGCGCTCCATGCAGTAATCTTTTCTCACGGTGAGAAGCAGGGCATATCCGAAACGTTTCGGATATGCCCTGTGACTTTATTTTGCGGGGATATTGTGGATATCGATCTGCTGATACGGGATGCGCAGTCCTGCCTCGTCCAGCCGCTCCTGCAGGATCTTGTGCGCCGCGCGCCACATCGGCCATTTGCGCTCCGGCGGACAGAACAGGTTGATGCGGTAGATGATCGCGGAATCGTCAAAGCGCTGCGTACCCTTGTATTCGCAGCGCTCCACGCCGTCTAAGCGCGCGATCTCCGTCGCGACGGTGCCGAGCACCTCGTGGATCTTGCGGTAGTCCTCCTCGTACGGCAGCGGGATATTCAGCAGGATCAGATGCGACCGCTTTTTGATGTCGGAGATGTTGCGGTTGCTGATCGTGACGATCGACGCGTCGTCCAGCATGCGGATCTTTGTGCTGCGCAGATTGAACGACACCACCTGTCCCTCGCCGCCCTCGTATTCGATCACATCGCCGACCTTGAAAAAGTCGTCCGAGACGAGGCGGATGCCCATGATGATATCCTTCAGCAGGTCCTGGAACGCAAGACCGACGATCGCGCCGATGATGCCGAGACCGGCGACCATCGAGGTGACGTTGACGCCGTTGATATGCAGCACCACGAGGATCACGACGACGATCAGCAAGCCGCGCAGGACGCTGTAGATCACGGAGACCGCCGTGCCGGCGGTGCCCTGCAGACCGTCTCTCCCGTGCTTCGCGTGCACGCGCTTGACGGCGTAATGCACGATCCGCCACAGAACAACGGCGGCGACTACGATGACCGCGCTGAGGATGACCTTGCTCCACACGGTGTTTTCAAGACTTTTGAGCCAATCCGGCATAGCGACGCTCCTTTCGTTTGTTATCGTTTGATCGCGCTGCGCGGGCCCAGGTAGCGGCTTTCCCCGAACGCGAGGATCAGCAGAAACACCGGATGCGCGAAGACCAGCCCCACGAAGAACCAGAAGCCGTGCCCGAACGAGCGGGAGAGCTTGTAAAGCCCCTGCGCCTCCAGCAGCGCGGCAGCCGTGGCGGCGAAATCCACCCACCGCGGCGAGACGTTCAGTCCGGACAGATAGACGGCGATCACCGTCAGCACGATCACGCCGACGCCGAACATGCCCTCCCACACGATATCGAAGCGCTCGTAGGTATTGAGCAGCGGGACGAGGGCGAACCAGCCGGGCTTGCCCGCCTTGAGGAAGATGCGCCAGCCGGCAACGAGCGTCGCGGCGCACCAAAGCACCGCAAAAACGCTGAACAGCGCAGATCTGCTCGCCGTATCGAGCGCCGCAAGGATCTCCTGTACCATGCCGTCGCCTCCTCCCCTGTTTTTATGACGCCGTTTTGACGATCATACCACGTCGGGCGCCGATTGTAAAGAAAACAGCCGCGCGAAATTGTCCCACAGGATCGCCTGTTTTTCCCGTTCGGTCAGACCCAGCTCCATCGTGAGGAACCGGTTCAGCTCCGTCTTCGGCGTCCACATCGGGAAATCCGAGCCGAACAGGAACCGGTGCGTGCCGAATTTGTCGAACATCGCCTTCGCCCTGTCCGCCGTGAGGAACATCAGACTGCTGGACGTGTCGTACCAGATGCCCTCCGGCATCTCGCAAGCCAGAGAAGCGTCCCACGCCTGATAGCCGCCGAAGTGCGCCGCGATCGCCTTGAGATCGGGCACGAGCCGCTTCAGATGCAGCAGCCGCCTCGGCGCGGAATAGTCGTAGCGGTCATCGCCCATGTGGAACAGCACGACCATGCCCTTTTTCGCGACGGCGCGGTACATCTCCACCGCCTCGGGCGCGTCGATGTCGACGTGCTGGAAATCCGAGTGGATCTTGATGCCGTGCAGACCAAACGCTTCGATGCGGTCGAGCTCCTCCTGCCACTCGTCCATGCCGGGCATCAGCGAGCCGAGCCCGACAAACTCCGGATGCAGGCGGCATTCTGTCGCGATGAACGAATTGATATGCGCGACCTGCCCGGCATTGACCGCCGAGTTGCAGACCAGCACCCGCTCCGCGCCGGCTTCACGCTCACGCGCGACGAGCACCTCCGCCGAGGCGACGTTCGCCATCGGGATCTCATAGAACGCGCCGATCGAATCCGACGCCTTTTCCGCAAGCTCCGCGGGGAAAATATGTGCATGTGCGTCTGCGATCCGCATTATCGTACCTCCGTCTGCGTCCGGTACAGCGTCGCGTAGACGCCGCCGAGCGCCATCAGTTCGTCGTGCGTGCCGCTCTCCGCGATCACGCCGTCGGCGATCACCATGATGCGGCTCGCCGCGCGGATGGTGGAAAGCCGGTGCGCGATGATCATGGTCGTGCGCCCGACCGCCAGTTCGTCGAACGCGCGCTGGATCTTCGATTCCGTCACGCTGTCGAGCGAACTCGTCGCCTCGTCCAAAATCAGGATCGGCGGGTTTTTCAGGAAGATCCGCGCGATCGCGATCCGCTGCTTTTGTCCGCCGGACAGGCGCACGCCGCGCTCGCCGACGTAGGTGTCGAAGCCCTCCGGCATCGCCATGATATCGTCGTAGATCTCGGCGCGCTTCGCCGCCTCGGCGACCTCCTCCGCCGTGGCGTCCGGTCTGCCGTAGCGGATGTTCTCCATCACCGTGTCGGCAAACAGGAACACGTCCTGCTGCACGATGCCGATCTGCCGCCGCAGAGACGACTGCGTCAACTTGCGCACGTCTTTGCCGTCGACGGTGATCGCGCCGTCCGTCACGTCGTAAAAGCGCGGGATAAGTTGACATAACGTCGTCTTGCCGCCGCCGGACGGGCCGACCACGGCGACGGTCTCCCCCGCCGCGATGCGCAGCGAGACGTCCTGCAGCACCTCGGTCTCCTCGGTGTAGGCGAACGACACGTTCTGCACGTCGATCTCGCCGCGCACGTCGGTCAGTTCCTCGGCGTCGGGCGCGTCGCAGACCGACGGCTCGGTGCGCATGACCTCGGCAAAGCGCCGCAGACCGGCGAGGCCGCTGGCAAACTGCTCGGAGAAGAACACGATCTTGCGCAGCGGGCTGATGAACGTGGTGATATACATGCTGAACGTGATGAGATCGATGTAGTTCATGCGATCTTCCATGATCAGCCACCCGCCGACCGCGATGACCGCGACGCTCAGGATGCTGAGAAAGACCTCCATGACGGACAGGAACAGCCCCATCTCATGGTAGAATTTGCGCTTGTGCTGCCGGTAGCGCGCGTTGGAGCGGCGGAACTTTTCGACCTCCACCGGCTCGTTGGCGAACGCCTTCGCCGTGCGCATGCCGGAAAGGCTGGACTCGATATCGGCGTTGATCTCTGCGGCGGTCACCTTGACCTCCTGCGACGCAAGGCGCATGGCGCGGCGGCGCGTCAGCACCACCGCCAGGAAAATCGGGATCAGCAGCGCGATCACAAGCGCCAGCCGCCACTGGATCGTCATCAGCACGACGAGCGCGCCGATGACGGTCGCCGCGGAGATCAGCAGATCCTCCGGGCCGTGATGCGCCAGCTCCGACATCTCCCACAGGTCGGTGGTCAGGCGGCTCATCAGCTCGCCGGTGCGGTTTTTGGTGAAATAGTCGAAGCCGAGCGTCTGGATGTGGTCGAACAGCGCCTGGCGGATATCGGTCTCCACGCGGATGCCGAACGTGTGCCCCCAGAAGGTCACGACGTACTGCAGGCCGCCGCGCAGGCAGAACGCCAGCAGCATCACGCCCATCACGGTGAAAAACGCGGTATAGGCGTTCGCCGGCAGCAGCTGCGTCAGCGCGCTGCGCGAGACCATCGGCCAGACAAGGTCGATCGCCGCCACGCAGAGCGCGCAGAACATATCCAGCGCAAAAAGACGGCGATGCGGGCCGAAAAAGTGCAGAAAGATCGAAAGCAGTCCGCGCGACTGATATTCTTTTGTCGTCACAGGCGTCACCCGCTTTCGCAAAAATCGAAGATATTATAATGAAAACGACACGGATTTGCAAGCGCCGCGCTTTTCTTTTTTCGGCAAACCCGACAGGAATGTGATATAATGGTGTAAACGGTCTGTGACACGCAAAGGAGTCTGATTATGTTTGATTGGCTGCCGCAGCTGGCGGAAGCAGCCGGAGCGCTGTTTGACAAGATCATTTCTGCCATAAGTACCCTGATCTTTATTCTTCTGATCCCGCTGATTCTTCTGTACGGCAGCATTTCCGGACAGGTAGAGCGCGCGCAGATGCGCGCCGAGGTTTTCGCCTATGTGCAGGAGAACAAAGACGATCTGCCGCATATAGATCGAGCATATGTTGTATATAAAGAGGCGGTGCTCCTCGACAACGTCACAACCTACGGTTATTATTTCAGCGAAGACAATCCCGATTATGCCCATGGCGATGACAACAAGTCCTTCGGCTGGTTGATCGGCGCGAACGGGCAGCGTTCAACGTTCAAAAACGGAGACTGGGACTACCGCGAAAAAATCTGCGACAATTGGTACTACTATGAATCGCATGAAGGTTAAGGAGCTTTCTATGGCGCGAACGATTCGGCAAATCACGGCGCTGCTGCTGGCATTTCTTATCCTGTTGCCGCTGACCGGCTGCGGGCAGCAGGAATCCCGACGCGAGGAAATGCGCGACAAAATCTTTGATTTTGTACTGAAGCGCCGGAACAGTCTCGACAACAACGGCGGCTTGTACCGCAAATACGACGCTTTTGCCGAGCCTGACGGCTGGGTGGAATTCGGATATTTCTATCAGGAAGAAAGCAAATACACAACTTTGGAAAACGGATACGGCTTTGGTCCGGTCAGCGAAGACCCGTCAACAGGCATCTATTACTATGATCGGGGCGTACGCCGCGAATTCAATAAGGAGTGGGCATACACGGAAAAAATCTGCGATAATTGGTACTATTACGAAGTTCATCTGTATTAGTGCCGACTGTTATAGATTTGAATCCCCTGCAAGACGCGGATCGTATCACGCGGATCGTCCAGAAACGTGATCCAATATGACACATCGGTATTATTGTCCAAAAACTGCTTTAATTGCTTGCTGCTGAGATCGTCTGCGTCTGTAATAACAGCAAGAACGCGCGAGAGAAACGTTTCCTTTTGCGTATAAAACCACGCCGCACACTCCGCAAGAAGCTCTGCCAGCTTGTTCGGCAGTTCGCCGACGGCGGCTTTTTTCTTTGCAAACGCAAAGCCGGTCGCGCCGGTCAGGATCGCGCATACGCAAAGCGCGGCATACGGTTTTCGGCAAGCGTTCCACAGCCGATCCACGCGCTCGGTAATGATCTGCCGAACAGGAACGCTCTGCTCCTTCAGCGCAAGATAAAGCTGTTCGCTACTCTGCGCAAAAGCGTGCTGCAGCTGCAACTGCGCCTGCAGTTCAAACAATTCCGAATAAGACGCCGTTTTTTCGGGTTTGTTTTGCGCACTCTCTTTGAGAATGTAAGCCGCCATGATTTTCCGATAGGTCATGTGTAAGCCTCCTTCTACCCTTATCGAAAAAACCGTCCGTGTTGCACGAAAACGTGCAACACGATTTATGTTCGCGCTTTTCTTTTTCGCCGGGATATGCTACAATATCGAAAAATCGGAGAGGAGGCGCGGCATGCGATACCGCTGTCTTGTGCTGGATCACGACGACACCTGCGTGGACAGCACGCGGAAGGTCAACTATCCGCAGTTTCAAACGATGCTCGCAGCGCTGCGCCCCGGGCTGCGGATCACGGAGGACGAGTTCATCGGCTACTGCTGCGATCCCGGCTTTTACGGCATGTGCCGCGAGGTGCTGCACTACACCGACGACGAACTGGAGCGCCACATCGACAACTGGAAGGCGTATCTCAAAACGCACCGCGCGCCGTTTTTCGACGGGATCCCCGAACTGATCCGCCGCCAGAAGGCGGAGGGCGGGATCGTGTGCGTGATCTCGCATTCCTACGAAAACACGATCCGCCCGCTTTATGACCACTTCGGCGTGACGCAGCCGGACGTCGTGTTCGGCGCGGAGTACCCCGACGAGCAGCGCAAGCCCAACCCGTTCCCGCTGCGCGAGCTGATGCGGCTTTACGACCTCGAAGCGTCAGAGATCCTCGTGGTGGACGACATGCCGCTGGGGCTGACGATGGCGCGCGCGTGCGGCGTGGATTTCGCCGCGGCGGCGTGGTACGGCATGCCCGGTTTCATCCGCGAAAAGCTCGCGGGAAACTGCGATTATTTCTTCGAGACCGTGGAGGAGCTTTCCGCCGTGCAGTTCGGCGCGTAAAAATGCGGATACGCTCTTGCAATTCCGATAAAAATGGTGTAAAATTCGGTCTATAATTTTCAGAAAGAAGGTTTATCATGAGCAAGGTCAAGATCCCGGATTCGTACAGGGCGCCGCTCAGCACCTATGAGATGCAGCGCGCGATCGAATTCATCAAGAGCAATTTCAAGTCCAATCTCTGCCATGCGCTGAACCTGCGCCGCGTCAGCGCGCCGCTGTTCGTGACGGAGGATTCCGGGCTCAATGATAACCTGAACGGCTACGAGCGTCCCGTCTCGTTCGACATCCCCGACGTCGGCACGAACGCGCAGGTCGTCCACTCGCTGGCGAAGTGGAAGCGGCTGGCGCTGAAGCGGTACGAATTCAACGTCGGCAAGGGGCTTGTGACCGACATGAACGCCATCCGCCGCGACGAAGAGGTGGACAATCTCCACTCCGTCTACGTCGACCAGTGGGACTGGGAAAAGGTCATCTCGCGCGAGACGCGAAATGTGGAATTCCTGAAGCAGACCGTGCGCGAGATCGTGGGCGCGATTACGGAGACGGCGGACGCCCTGAACGTCGCCTTCCCCTCCGTCCGCAACCGCCTGCCGCGCGAGGTCTTCTTCCTCACGACGCAGGAGCTGGAGGACCAGTACCCCGACCTCACGCCCAAGGAGCGCGAAAAC
>JAFSXP010000155.1 GCA_017443965.1 Oscillospiraceae bacterium | reverse complement strand
CCTCAGTCAGCCGTTCCGGCTGACAGCTCCCCCGGAAGGGGAGCTTTATACGGTTGCGTCGACAAAAAAAACGCGCGCAAGAGCGGGTTTTTTGCGTCAGTTCTTCTCCTTCAACCGCTTGGCGGCGCGGTCGATCTCGCTGTCGCTCATGTTCGCGGACGCGGTGATCGTGATCTGCGGCGCCATGCCGGTGTCGAGATCGCGCGCCGAGACGTTGACGATGCCGTTGGCGTCCAGCGCGAACGACACCGCGATCTGCGGCACGCCGCGCGGCGCGCGGCGGATGCCGGAGAGCTGGAAGCGTCCCAGCTCGCGGTTGGCGCTCGCGCGGTCGCTTTCGCCCTGCAGGACGTGGATATCGACCGTGCTCTGGAAATTCGACGCGGTCGTGAAAATGCGGCTCTTGCGGATCGGGATGGCGGTGTTGCGCTCGATCACGCGGGCGAACTGCCCGCCGACCGTCTCCACGCCGAGGCTCATCGGCGTCACGTCCAGCAGCAGCAGGTCCTTGACCGCGCCGGTCAGCACGCCGCCCTGCAGACACGCGCCCATCGCCACGCACTCGTCGGGGTTGATCGTCTGCGACGGCGCCTTGCCCAGGATGCTCTTCACCAGTTCCTGCACCGCGGGGATGCGCGTGGAGCCGCCCACCAGCAGCACCTGCGAAAGTTCGCGCATCGAGACGCCGGAATCGGTCACAGCCTGCCGCATCGGCGCGGCGGTCGCCTGCACCAGATGCGCGGTCAGTTCGTTGAATTTCGCGCGCGTCAGCGTCAGTTCCATGTGCTGCGGCGCGCCGTGCGCCACCGCGAGATACGGCAGCGAGACGGTCGTCTGCGTCAGCGCGGACAGTTCGATCTTCGCCTTTTCCGCCGCCTCGCGCACGCGCTGCATCGCCGCCGCGTCGCGGCTGATATCGCAGTGCGTCTGCTTTTTGAACTCGCCGACCAGCCAGTCGGCGACGCATTTGTCAAAATCGTCGCCGCCGAGCCGGTTATTGCCGGCGGTCGCCAGCACCTCGATCATGCCGGCGGAGATCTCCAGCACCGACACGTCGAACGTGCCGCCGCCCAGATCGTACACCAGCAGCTTCTGCGGCGTCTGATCCGCGCCGTAGGCGAGCGCCGCGGCGGTCGGCTCGTTGACGATGCGCAGCACGTTCAGCCCCGCGATCTTGCCGGCGTCGGCTGTCGCCTGCCGCTGCGCGTCGGTGAAATACGCGGGCACGGTGATGACCGCGTCCGTGACCGGCTCGTCGAGGTACGCCTCCGCGTCGGTCTTCAGCTTCTGCAGGATCATCGCGGAGACTTCCTGCGGAAGATATTTTTTGCCGCCGAGCGACAGCTTTTCGGCGCTGCCCATCCGCCGCTTGACGGACAGGACCGTGCCTGCGTGGTTGACCACCGCCTGCCGCTTCGCCGCGCCGCCGACGAACCGCTCGCCCGTCTTCGCCACGGCGACGACGGACGGCGTGGTACGCTCGCCCTCGGCGTTGGGGATGACGGTCGGCGTACCGTTTTCCAGCACGGCGACGCAGGAATTGGTCGTGCCGAGGTCGATGCCGATGATCCTGCCCATGGTCAATACCCTCCGAAACTGATGAACGGCGGCAGGTCGCTGCGGCTCTCGGCGCTTTCCTGCTGCGACTGCGACTGCGAGGGCGTCGTGCCGCTGCGGATATCGCCGTAATAGCGGTCGTCATACGGCTGCATGAACAGCCAACTCAAAATGCCCAGCACGAGCCGGAAGATGATATAGCCGAGGAACAGCCGACCCAGCAGACTGCCGCGGCGGCGCGGACGGTAGGTCTGCCGCTGCCACGGGTCCTGCTGCGGATCGCGCTGCTGCTGCCCGTTCGTGTACTGCGTGTAGCCGAAGCCGAACGGTCCGTAATAGCGGTAGTCGTAGTCGTAATCGCGCCGCTGCTGCGACTGTCCGCCGCCGTAGCTCTGCTGCCCGCTGTACGGGCTGTAGCCGTAGCTCTGCTGCTGCGCCTGCGGGTTTTTGATCTGATCGTACGCCTCGTTGATCTCGTTCATCTTCGCGGCGGCGATCGGATCGCCCGGGTTGAGATCGGGATGGTACTTTTTGGCGAGACGGCGATACGCCGCCTTGATCTCTTCCTCGGTCGCGTCGCGGCTGACGCCGAGCACGGCATACGGATCGTTCACCATAAAAGCGCCCTCCTTTCTCATTCGTAAACAATATTATACACAGGCCAAGGCGGATATTTGTGAATAGATTGCGAATTTTTCCGTGCAAAAACGCAGCCCCATCGGGACTGCGTTTTCATTTCGGTTTATTCTGCCGGTTTGCCTGCGAGCTTGCAGGAGACCGTGCGGTCGAAGAAGCGGATGAACGGTCCCGTACAGAACACGGTGATGACCGTGCCCAGCCCGATGCGCGCCTCGATCGGCGCGTCCGCCCAGCCGCCGACGAGCAGCAGCGCGATCGTCGCGGCGAGGCACGAGCCGTCGCACAGCATGCGCCACGGCGCGAACGGCCTGCCGTGGTCGACGGCGATCAGCGGCAGCGCGTCGTAGGGCGCGGCGCCCATGTCGCCCGCCTGGTACATCGAGATGCCCAGCGAGATGACGACCGTGGCGGCGAGTTCCAGCACGAGTTGCCAGATGTTTTGAAGACCGAGCCACTCAACAAGATATGCGCCTCCGAGTTCCGCGGGCGTGACGCCGCAGACCGTCAGCAGCGCGTCGAAGCCCTTGACGGCGTAGCCGAGCAGGAACATATTGAGGATCGAGCCGAGCCCGATGTGCTTTCTGCCTGCGAAGAACACGATCAGAAACAGCGGGATGTTCAGCAGCATCTGGCACAGCGCGTAGGTGCTTTGCAGCTCGCCGCCGAAAAGCCGCGCCGCGGCGTACAGCATGGTGTGGTACGGGTGGTTGCCGAGTCCCGCCTTGCCGAACATCGCCACGCCGAGCGCCAGCACCAGGTTGCCGAGGATCATCACGAAAAACTGCCGCGGCGTGAAACGGATCACCTGACGCAGCCACTCGCGCAGGGTCGGTTGTTTGATCTTGGTCACGGGGGTTCTCTTCCTTCCTGTCGGTTTGACGCTGCGATTATACGCTTGCACACGCGGAATGTCAAGCACGGCGTCAGCCGCCGGCAGCAGTCAGAGGTCAGCAGACCGTAGGGGCGATTGTAAAATCGCCCGCGGACGAGCAATGCTCGTCCCTACGGCTTCCGCGCAGCGCAAAAAGATCGGGCGCGCCGTTGGGCGCCCTCACACAGGGATACAATAGCCGCAAAGCGGATCTTTTCGTGCGATACTGCGTTATCAAACGGGAAAATCCACAAAGGATTCTCCCGTTCTCTGCCTTGTCTCGCGCAAAAATCTCTCGCTTTGCGGTGCTGCGCAGTTTTGAGCCAGCAATTTTTCGTCAAGACAAAGCACAAAATGCGGGCAATCCTGTCGGATTACCCGCATTTTTAATGCAGTATTGGCGGAAAAGGGCGGCTCAAAACCTGTTGTCTCCCTATGTGAGTGCGCCCTTCGGCGCGCCCAATGGTTTCCGTTACTCTTCCATGATGAGGTAGTACTGCGCCGGGAAGTGCGGACCGATGTGGAATTTCAGCTCGCCGTCCTCGTAGACAGAGTCCAGACGTCCGACGTAGTAGCCGTCGGAGTTGATGCCCCACACGAACAGGTTCGGGCGGTCAGTCTTGATTCTGATCTCCGCGTCGATGACCTCGATCAGCACCGGCGGATGACCGTAGTCGATCAGCTTCTCGCCGTCGAACTGCATATCGGTGTTGCGGGCGCGTCCCACGGCGGTCAGCAGCATATTGTCGCTGTGGCAGATCGGATCGTCCGTCAGCGACGAGATGGCGATCACGCCGAAATCGGTGTTCGCATTGACGGTCACGCCGTCGAGGTCGACGATCTTCTCCACGCGCTTGTTGGAGATCTCCTTCGAGCCGAAGAAGCCGTAGACCGCTTTCGTGCGCGGGGACTTGACGCCGCCGAGCTTGCGCTTCTTGTCGCGGAAGATCTCGCCCGTGTCGGAGGTGATGACGTTCGGGTCCTCGTGCGGATACGCCTGATCCTCGTCGAAGATCTCGGCGAGCTTCGACGTGTCGGTGGTGTCCAGCACGGAGGCGACCTTGTGGATCTCCATCGCGGAGCCGGTCAGCGTCTTGACCACGCTGCCCATATCCTTGATGCGGTTGCCGACGGTGTGCTGCGACTCGGCAACGTCGCCGCGGCGCAGCATCAGCGCGCCGTGATAGAACAGACCGAAGCTTGCGGGGTCGTTCCAGCACGAGAAGATGCCCTCACGGTAGGGGATGCCGCCGATGGTAAGGGAGGTCGCCTCCTTGCCGATGATGTTGTTGTCGGAAAGGTGCGTGCCGTAGGCGTAGGTGTGGATGCTCATGCCGCCCCAGCCCTGCAGCGCCGCGACGGCGGGGAACCAGATCGGACCCTCGGCGCGGTAGCTGTTGGAGAACGGCATGTTCCACTCGGTCATGAACATCGGCTTGCCCGCGATGCGGCTGGTGCAGGCGCCGCCGAGCGGCGCTGCCTTCTGACCGGTCAGCGATACGTTGGCGGTGACCTTTTCGTATTCGCCCCAGTTCCAGTCGTAGAAGTAGCAGTGACCGTCCTGGAAGTCCATGTTCTCCTGCGCCTTAACGAGACCGCCCGCGCCGGTCCAGTTCGTGCCGGTCAGCGGCACCCTGACGCCGAGGCTGCGGATGTAGGCGTACATATCCTCGCAGTATTTCTTGTGCAGATAGGTGCGGAACGCGATCTGCGTCTCGTCCTTCTTGTCGTACAGCACGCATTTGTCCACGTCGTAGTCGATGCCGTTTTCCTTCACCCACGCGCGGAACATGTCGAGGAACATGTTGTCGTAGTACGGGATGTCCTGCCAGCCCTTGCGTGCGCGCGGCATCTTGAACATATCGTTCTCGTTGATGATGTCGCACATCACGAAGAACGGATCGTCCTTATATTTCAGCCCCGTGTAGGGATTGAAGTGGTTCCAGTAGTTGTTGCAGAACTCCTTTTGCAGCTCGATCATGGTCGGATCGTAGATCGCGTAGATCTTCTGCACGTTCAGCATGAACTTGTCCGCGTCGACCACGCCGTCGCCGGTCTTGAATTTGCGGTAGGTGGTCATGTCCACGGTCGCGTAGATGCCCTGCTCCTTCAGGCACTTGATCAGGTAGTCCATGCGATCGAGCGATTCCTCGCACAGCACGCGCGTGGTGTGTAGCGTCTTGCCCGCCGTGATGCGGTAGATGTTCGGCGTCGCCCACTCGCTGTCGAGCTGGTGGAAGCGCACGATGTTGACGCCGGCCTGGGCAAGTCTGCGCGCCAGCTTCTCGGAATACTCGTGCTCGGGGAACGACGCCGCGCCGTTCAGGATGACGCCCCAGAACGCGGCGCGCGTGCCGTCCTCAAAGACGAAATGCTCGCCGTCGACCTTGCAGAAGCCGTGCTTGCCGGACGGCTTCTCGTTTTCAAACACGAATGAGATGTCGACGGGCATGCGGTCGGGATGGGCGTAGACAGGGATGTAGTTGGACATGATCGGTTCCTCCTTTGATGTTCCTCGGTTGCAAAGTTCTTCCAACGTTTTCAATTATAGCACGCCGCGCGGGATTGTCAAGCGATCAGATGTGTTCCTTTTCCGCCTTTGCGGCGGCGATCTTCGCGGTGCGGCGACCGCGCACCTCGGCGCTCTGCGGGACGATCTCGCCCGCCGCCATCAGCGCGCGTTTCGTCAGCGGCGGACCGACCAGCTCGTACACCAGCACCGAGAACAATATCACGTCGCGCACAAGATCACCCTGCGCGCCGAGCAGCGCCGCCTCGCGGCACATCCCGAGCGCAACGCCCGCCTGCGGCAGCAGCGTGATGCCGAGATTCAGATAGATGCCGGGCGAGCTCTTCATCAGCCGCGCGCTGCCGTACGCGCCGAAGTACTTACCCAGCGACCGCGCGACGATATACACCGCCCCGACAAGCAGCACCGCGCCGTTCGCCGCGACGTTCAGCTCCGCGCCGCTGATGACGAAAAACAGCGTGAACAGCGGCGCCGTCCAGCGGTCGGCGCGTTCCATCAGGTCGGACGACAGCAGGCACACGTTGCAGAACACCGTGCCCAGCATCATGCACACCAGCAGCGGCGAAAAGCTCAGCTTCAGCGAGCTGAGCGGGAATTCCAGTTTGGAAAGCGCCACCGTCAGCAGCACGAAGATGATCGAAAGCGTCAGCCGGTTCGTGTTGGAGTGGAAGATCTTCTCCGCCAGCGTCAGCACGCCGCCCATCAGCGCACCGAGAGCCAGCGAGGCGACGATCTCGATCAGCGGGTTGAGGATGATGGCGAGCAGGTCTGCGCCGCCCGTGAGCATCGACTTCGCCGCGCCGAACGAGGCGGCGAACACGATCAGCCCCACGGCGTCGTCCAGCGCGACGACGAGCAGCAGCAGGTTGGTCATGGGGCCCTTCGCCTTGTACTGCCGCACGACCATCAGCGTGGCGGCGGGCGCGGTGGCGGTGGCGATGGCGCCCAGCGTGATCGCCTGCGGCACGGACAGCACGTCCGGCCGGATCGCGTGCACGATCAGCAGCGCCAGATCGACCAGCACCCCGGCGGTCAGCGCCTGCACGACGCCGATGAACGTCGCCTGTCTGCCGGTCTTGCGGAGCTGCCGCAGCCGCATCTCCTTGCCGATGGAAAAGGCGATGAAGCCCAGCGCCACGTCGCAGATCAGCGAAAATTTCTCCGTGTCGCCCGGCGCAAAGCCGAGCCCCGGCACGCCCAGCGAGCCGAGACAGTACGGTCCCACCAGCACGCCGGCGATGATGTACGCCGTCACGTCCGGCAGCCGCAGCGGACGCAGCAGCCGCGTCAGCAGAAGCCCCGCCAGCGCCGCAACGGAAAGGGACAGCAGTGTTGCCATGAAAAACGCCTCCAGAGATAAGGACAAAACGCCCCGAAAAATGCCAACACACGTTATACTCCCTTTTTCGCCAAAAAGCAACAGAAAATTTGCAGAAAACCGGCGCATAAGCGCAAAGAAAACCCCCGGCAAGCTTTACTTGACGGGGGATCATCTTTTCTGCTCCAGCAGTACGAGCAGGCGATCCGTCATGGCGTCGACCTGGATCAGCTGCTCGCCGGTCAGGTGGGACAGCTTTGCGGCAATGGTCGAAGACGTCGGCGCTGCGCTTTTTCCGAGGATCAGCCAGTCGGCGGTGACGTTCAGCACGCGGCACAGCTGCACAACGGTCTCCAGAGACGGTCCGGCGACGCCGCGCTCCACGGTGGACAGGAACTGTGTGGATCGCCCGATCGCTTCGGAGAGCTGCTCCTGCGTCATGCCCGCTTTCTCGCGCGACTGCTGAATCCGTCTGCCGATCTCGACGTTCAGCGGCTTTTTCTGCTGCAAACCAATCACCTCCTTCTAATTGTACTGTGATTAGTCTACAAAAAGTTATACTTGACGAAAACAATACATTATGATTATAATACTAATTATGTTGTGCTTAGTCTCGGGAGGCATACCATGGCGAACCGACAAAACAGACAAGGAGACGAAAAGGATGAAAAAAAGATTGCTTTCATTGCTGCTGTGCCTGAGCATGGCGGCAAGCCTGCTTGCGGGACTGTCGCTTCCTGCGGCGGCGACGGAAACGCCGACGCTGACGGTAGAAAACGTTACCGGTCGCGCAGGCGCGACAGTGGACGTCAAGATCAATTTGACGGATAATCCGGGCATTGCCTGTATGCGCTTCGGCGTCGCCTATGATGCGGCGCTGACGCTGACCGCTGTTACGGCGGGCGACGCGCTCACCGGTCTTACGTTTACGCAGCCGGGCAACTTTGCGGCAAACCCGGTCTATCTGACGTGGGACGGACTTTCCAACGCGACGGCGAACGGCACGGTCGCAACGCTGACCTTTGCGATCGCGGACGGCGCGGAGGAGGGCGACTACCCGGTCACGCTGTCTTATCGCAGCGGTGATATTATAAACGCCGCCGCGGAAGACGTTGCGGTAACGCTGGTGAACGGTGCGGTCACGGTGCGGAACGTTATGGTAGGCGATATTAACGACGACACCGTCATCAATATGCGCGACATTCTGGTGCTTCGGCAGTATCTTGCGGGCGGCTACGGCGTCACGATCGTGGAGGCGGCAGCAGACGTCAACAACGACAACGCGGTCAACATGCGGGACGTACTGATTTTGCGGCAGTATCTTGCGGGCGGCTACGGCGTTGATGAGCTGCCGTATCCTCCTCCCGGAGAACACACACACACGCTGACGCATCACGCAGCAGTTGCTGCAACGGAGACGACGGAGGGCAACATTGAATATTGGACGTGCTCCGGCTGCGGCGAATATTTCAGCGACGCGGCGGGCACGAACAAGATCACGCGGGAAAGCACCGTGATCCCGCCGATTGCGGCAGTTACCTATCGAATTGACTACGATCTGACAGGCGACGGCGATCCCTATCTGAAAAAACAGACGATCGAAAACACCAACCCCACTTATGTTGTGGCTGGCGGGAGTGTGGAGCTGGAGAATCCCAGCGTTCCCGGCTATACGTTCCTTGGTTGGTATGATTTGCCGGACGGCGACGCGGCAACCAACTATAAAACGCTTACGAACGTTTCAAAGAACTGGAAGCTTTACGCGCATTGGAAAAAAGTAACGTACAGCATCGATTACGATCTCTCGCTCGTGCCCGATGCGCAACTGGACTTCACGAAATACGCGACGAGCTACACGGTGGATCAGAACAAGCCGGTGTATCCGTTGGACGTCAACAATTACATTTTCCTCGGCTGGTTTGATGACGACGGCAATCAGTGGGAGAGCATCCCGGTCGGCACCGTCGGCAATCTGACGCTGCACGCTCGCTATACCAGTCAGCGGAATCTTGCAAAGCCGATTGCGGGAGGACCGCAGCTCGATTACTTCGTAGAGGATCAGAACGGCGGCGTCTATTACTTCGCCTATGAATTGGGTACAATCGAGAATGTGCCCCTGACAAATACTGCGAACTGGACGATCCAAAACGTTGCCGGACTCTCGCAGCAGGTTTCTCAGTCCTATTCCACCACAATCACCGAGGGATACGCCCAGACGATTTCCGACACGATTTCCAACACTACGGTAGACTCCTCTACATGGACGCTCTCGGACGAGTGGAACAGCACGACCACCGCCAACGAGGAATGGGCGCAGGAGCGCAACATGACGGTGGAGCAGGCAACCGAGCGCGCGACATCCTATTCCGGGACGCTGTCCCTCGTGAGTGAAACGGGCGGAAGCGAAGCAACCACGAAGAAGACCGGAACGGAAACGCTGAAGTATGACACCAAAGAGAAAACCACAGGGCACGAGTTCGGCGCAAAATTAGATGTAGGCGCCAAAGCCGGTCTCAGTGATGTTCCCGTTCTTATCGGCGGTGTTGTTCCTGCAAAGGGATCAGCAGAGGTTTCTGCTAATTTAGGCTTAAGCTATAATTACAAGAACGAGACCAAAAAGAAAACCGGCACGGAAACGACCACGTTTGATACCACGGTGACGGAAAACACGTCGCATTGGAATGATACTGTATCAATGTCCGAGACGATGGGCGCCAGTGAAAAAGAGTCCTATCGTCAGGCGATGAGCGAGATGATCGGATATAAGCAGAATTACGGTCAGAGCTACAGCGCGGGCGGCTCGGAGAGCAGTACGCTCGGGCGCAGCTCCACGGAGAGCGCGTCGACCACCAGCGGCTCGACTGTGAATTACAGCAAGGTGACGCAGACCGGTACGACCAGAACCTATTCGGTCGACGGTAGGATTGAGGGCAAATACCGCTCCATTACAGCCGGAACGTTCCACGTGTTCGCTGTGGTAGGATACGACATTGGCACCCGCTCCTACTTCACGAACACCTTCAGCGTGATGGACGATGAGACGTATGAGTTCCTGGACTACACGCCCAAGGGCGGCAGCTTTAACGACTGCGAATACACCATCCTGCCCTTTGAAGTGCCGCATGATATTTACGACCATATCGCTGCACATACCAGCATGACCAGAGGCGTCCAGTATGTGACGAATTCTCTGAACGGCACGGCGACGATCACCGGGTATACGGGCACCTGTACCGACGTGCTGATCCCGGATTATATCTCAGACGGCAACAGAGCTTACCGCGTAACCGCAATCAGCGCCGGGGCGTTTGCCGGCAAAACCGCACTGCGGGCAGTCATCCTGAACCAGTTTATCGACGAGATCCCCGATGACGCATTTAACGGCTGCTCTTCGCTGGAGGCGGTATCCGGCGTCTTTACGAAGATCGGAAACCGTGCATTCTCCGGCTGCGGCTCGCTGAGCGATTTTACGGTGCACTCCGGTATCACCTCCATCGGAACCGATGCGTTTGTCGGCGTGCCTTCGCTAACTGTGACCACGGGCAGCGCGGCGGTCGCCGACGCCGCTGTGCAGTCGGGTGCGCTGCAGCTCACGCTGGACATCTCGGAAGTGACAGATGCCGCCAATCTGACGCTCAATGCGCCAGCTACGATGACGCGCTTTGCCTTGCAGGGCGGCAGAAAGACGTATGCCAATCTGAAGCTGACCTCGGCGGCGGCGGAGACGGCGATCAGTTGTCTTACCGTCACCGGCAGCGCCGGCATTCCGCTGGAAATCAGCTCCAATCGTCTGACGCTGGAAGAAGCCAATTTCAGCGCCCCCGCCTTTGTCCTGAAGCTGACAAATCCCGGCAATGTGAACATCACGTTGGTGCGCGACAGCTATCTCACATCTTCCGGCAGCAAGGCGGTCCTTGTGAAAGTGCCCACCGTGGCATCCTCCGGCGGCGCAACCGGTACGCTTACCGTTACCGGCGATATGTTCGTGCTTGAGGGCAACAGGGAATTTGCCGGCAAGAACCTTGTCAGCTTTGCATCGGGCGAGGTCAAGGAACTGACTGCCGAGCTGTTTGCCAAGTATCTTGAAGGACTGTCAACGCTTACGCTTGATCCCGGCGAGGGCGCCCTTCCAGCCGGCGACCCGGGCACACGTACGATCTACTACGGAGAAGCCATCGGAACACTGCCGACGCCGACGAGAGATTACTACGATTTCGACGGATGGTACACGGCTGCATCCGGCGGCACAAAGGTTACCTCCAGCAGTACCTTTACCGGTGATGTGACGCTCTATGCACACTGGACAATTCATATTCCTTCCGATTGGGTTTTAGCGTCGCAAGTACCGTCCGGCGCGCAAGTTGTCGAGCGGAAGTATAGTTATACGAAGCGAGATTATACGGAGAGTTCCAGCTCATCTATTTCGGGCTGGACATGGTATGACACCCGGCGTACCGGCTGGGGATCGTGGAGCGATTGGCTGACATGGGACCCCACGAATGGGGAACGAAATGTGGAATCGCGTTCTGTATACGATCATACCAACTACCATTACTACCGCTGGACAAGTCCTTCCCACAATGCAATCTATACATATGAAACGAGTGACTATAATTGTCACACTCTCGAGGAAGACTGGTTTACGTATGAGCTTCCCGTGTCGTCCAGAGGTTATCCGGTGGTATACAACGGTACCGACAACTGGGCAAACAGATGGGTACCGGCGAATTATGCAGGGAACTACTCCGTAGACAAGACGTTCACGCAAGACGTGTATCGTACTGAATGGCGGTATCAGGATCCTGTATACACCTACTACTTCTACAAGGATTCCAATCTTGAGTCCCCGTCCTATCCCTCCGGCAGCGACATCAGCAATATTCAGGAGTGGGTTCGGTACCGCGCAAAATAACACGCATAACGCGAACATCTGGCACAAACCGGCGGAGCAGATCTGTGATCTGCTCCGCCATCTTACAGGAAGGAGCTTTTCATGGGACGTCTCAAATACATTATAATCGCCGTGCCGGTTCTTGCGGCGCTTGCTGCGGCTTTTTTTCTGCTGCGCCCGCTGCTTGGCGGGCAGTCGGCGCCGGAGGAGGCGACCGCGCAGGGCGCTGCGGCGCAGATCGCCGTGGAGACGGTGACGGTCGCCCGCGGCGAAACGAGCGTGTCGGTGCCGATTTATCTTTCCGATAATCCGGGCGTGGCAGGCGTGCGGATTTCCGTGGAGTATGACAATGCGCTGGTACTGACAAAGATCGCGCGCGGCAGTGCGCTGGAAACGCTGGAGTTTACACCCGGCGGAGATCTTTCGGCAAATCCGATTCGGATGCTGTGGGATGGATTGGAAAATGACAGCACAAACGGCGAGCTTGCGGTTTTGACGTTCCTTGTTCCGGAAACGGCGGGAGAATATGGGATCACACTCGCGTGCGAAGCGGGCGATTTTTGCAACAGCGCGACAGACGACGTCACCGTAGCGCTGACAAACGGCGCGATCTGTGTGAAATAATAAAAAAATATGCCGCGCTGCCGATGGCAGCGCGGCATATTGCGCAGTTTATTCGGGATCGCGCTCCAGCGCGGCTTTCGCCTCGTCGTAGGCGGCGGTCAGCTTTTCCAGGACGGCGCGCAGCGCGTCCCGCTCCGCGAACGCGGCGGCGGTCTCCGCCTCGGCGGCTTTCTGCTTCGCCTCCGCCTCCGCCAGCGCCTCACGGTGCGCCAGCGCGGTGCGCTCGATATACTCCGCGACGTCGCCGCGGTGGAAGCCGCCGATGGCGCTGCGGAATTTCTGCAGTTCCGACATGGTCAGCACTCACTTTCTCTTTGGTGTGAGCTTATCATACCATAACCGCGGAAAAATTTCAACTTTCGCGCTTTACTTTGGTGCGGAAAGTTGCTATAATGGCGAAGCAGACGCGCCCGTAGCTCAGCTGGATAGAGTGTCAGACTCCGACTCTGAAGGTCGCTGGTTCGAATCCAGTCGGGCGTACCAGAAAAACAGGTTAAAAATACTATTCTGCTAAAAAAGCCAGTAGTATCAATGCCTGAGAGGCCGTTTCAGTTCAAACTGAAACGGCCTCAAAACTATACTATTTTCCTGCTCAAAACACAGAGTGAGGGGATTCGAACTGGCGACCACGCAACAGAATACACCTTTGAACGGGCCGGATCACGAGATTCGGCCTTATTTTTTTTGCCATTAAGGAGGCCAGAGAATGAAAGATATTAACGGAGAAGCGCGCGACCGATACTATAAGGAAGTGGGCATTCATCTCAGCAGTGCAGGGTTTACGGTGCTGCCGCAGAAGGATGAACTGCTCCCCTTGGAGTGGAACGGCGCGTCTCTCTGCCGGATCACAGCAGGCGGCGGAGCGCAGTATCACGCGGAGGAGCTGGAGCCGGACGGCGCAAATGAGGCTTTCCATCGGGCGACGGGTATAGCCGCTGTCACGGCGGAGTATATGCACCTCTTAGAAACTGCTCCTCCCCTTCAGGCAAAGGGGCTGGAGGGCGACTACCGTCTGCTTGCCGACTTCGGCGGCGCGGTGCT
>JAFSXP010000154.1 GCA_017443965.1 Oscillospiraceae bacterium | reverse complement strand
GGAGCGTCAGCGGCGTTTGTTGAGAGCAAAGACCAGAAGCAGGACCATACATCCATGTGAAACGGCAGCCGGACCGCTTTGGAACAGACAAGGGCAATAATGTTTAGGCAACAGATATATTTTGGAGGTATGAGAGATGGTATTCGGTGTATTGAAGGACATAAAGAAAGGCGAAAACAGAGTCATCTGCACGCCGGTGGAGGTGGCGTCCATCGTGGCCGCGGGGCATAAGGTGCTGGTGCAGGCCGGTGCAGGCGCCGGCAGCGGTTTTCCGGATGAAAAGTATGCAGCGGCCGGCGCTGAGATCGTAGCTGACGCTGCCGAAATGTGGAATCGGTGCGATTTTCTGGCGAAGGTCAAGGAGATCGAGCCGTCGGAGTTCGGGTATCTGCGCGAGGGACAGATGATCTACTGTTGCGTTCATCCCGCGGGACATCCCGAAGAACTGCAGGCGATCCTGGACAGCAAGTGCATCGCCATCACCGCGGAGGACAGCCACCGCTTCGGCTCGCCCAACTGTGAGGCGGCGGGCAAGCAGGGCGCGCTGTTCGGGCTGGAGTCCATGCTGACGATCAACGGCGGCAAGGGCAAATTCGTGGGCGGCTTCGCCGGCGCGCCGGGCATGAACGTGCTGATCCTCGGCGGCGGCGTCGTGGGACAGGGCGCGCTTTCCGTGCTGTACGCGCTGGGCGCGAACGTGACCGTGATGGATATCAATGTCGGCGTGCTGCGCATGCTCGGCGACCGCTACAATCAGAAGATCAACACCATGTTCTGCACGCAGGAGACCATCGCGTCCGTCCTGCCGCAGACCGATATGGTGCTCAACTGCGTCAAATGGCCGAAGCAGCGCAAGGATTTCCTGATCACAAAGGAAATGCTGAAGACGATGGAGCCCGGCAGCGTGCTGGTGGATATCTCCAACGACGATCCCGGCGCCATCGAATCGAGTCACGAGACGCATCACGACGATCCGCGCTACGTCGTCAACGGCGTGGTGCACTACTGCGTGAGCAACATCCCCGGCGCGGTGGCGCATTCGACGTCCGTGGCGCTTGCCGCCGAGACGCTGCCGATGCTGCTGAACATCCTGAACAACGGGCTGGAGGAGGCGTGCGTGCGCGACGGGTTCATCCGGCGCGCGCTGACCGCGTACCGCGGCTATCTGACGCACGAGGAGAGCTCCGCGATCCAGAACCGTCCGTGGATCCGTCCGGAGGACGTGCTCGGCATCGCCGACCGCAAGCTCGATCCCGCGCCGCCCGCAACGACGACGCGCTCGGAAAACTACATCAAGCTGTAAAAAACGCGGCGGCGTTCCCACAGGAGCGCCGCCCTTTTTGAGGAGACCCGATATGCGATACGAAACCGATTACCGGCTGGAGGATTTCATCCTGCAAACGCGCCTCGAGGACGTGCCCGAAGACGTGCAGACGCGCATGAAGGGCTGTCTGGTCGATCTGATGGGCGCGCTGATCGTCGGCAGCCGCAGCGCGCAGTTCGGCGTTGGCGTAAAGCTCGCCGAGACGCTGTTCCCCGCAGGCGAAGTTCCCGCCGTCGGCACGGACAGGACGTTCGGGACGGTCGGCGCGGCGGCGGCGATGGGACACGCCTCCAACGCCTACGACATCGACGACGG
>JAFSXP010000153.1 GCA_017443965.1 Oscillospiraceae bacterium | reverse complement strand
CATGAAAAGGGAAAACGCCGCGCGGCGTTTTCCCTTTTCCCGAACCGGCGGCCCGCGCCGCGCGGCGTATGTAAGGTCTTACAGCTCGATGGTCTTGCGCAGGCTCTCCTGCACGTCGTCCGCGATTTGGTGCATGAGGTCCACGGCTTCGGTGGACTCCTGCACGGCGCCCACCAGCGCCGTCGTCTGGCCCGACACGTTGCCGACGATGTTCAACAGCTCCTGCATATCCTCGATCAGCCGGTTGACGATCTTGTGCACGTCGTTGTTGCTCATGTTGCTGTCGTTCGCGGTCTGGCTGGACTTCACCGCCAGCGACTTGATCTCGTCCGCCACCACGGCGAAGCCCTTGCCCGCGGCGCCGGCGCGCGCCGCCTCGATCGAGGCGTTCACGGCGAGCAGGTTCGTCTGCTGGGCAATGTCGATCACGCGGCCGTTGTTTTTCTCCAGCTCGCCCAGATCGTCCTCGATCTCGGCAAGCACCGTCTGGAAGCGCTTCGCCATGTCGTCCACCCGCTCCATCGCGTCGGAAATGCCGGCGGCGCTGGCGGCGTTGGCGTTGCTCTTCTCGCGCACGACCTCCAGCGGCTGGTTGAGCCGCTCGAAGCTGCCCGTGATATCCTGGAACAGGCGGCCGCGCTGCTCGGCGTTCTGGTTCGTCATCTCGTTGAGCATCTCTTTCTCCCGCGTGGCGGTATCCTTGAGGAAGTGGACGCAGTTATCCTTGTAGTTGAAGCCGTTGTAAATGGCGTGCGCCATCTCGCGGCAGCTCTTGTAGCCGCAGCAGCCGCAGTTGATCTCGCGCTTGTCCGGCGTGTCCTTGAGCATGGAACGAAAGATCGCGTCCTCCTCGGAGGGGGAGGGCTGCTTGAATTTGCAGTGCTCGCTCTTTTCGGTGTAGTGGCGGATAAAGTCGCTCAGGCGCAGGGAGGCAAACTGCCGGTTGAGGTTCTTCAGGCGCTGCGCCGGCGTCAGCTTTGCCATCCACGGCGATTTGCGCGCGGTCTTCTTGCTGGCGATCTTGATCTGCTGGATCGCGGCGAACACGTCCTCGTTGTCGTTGTTGACCTTCTCGATGCCCGTGCCGTAGAGGCAGCCGCCGATGCAGTTGAGCGCGTCCACGAACAGGTAGGGCGTGCCGCCCTCCTGCAGCCTGCGCTTGTTGTGCTGCAGATAGTGGTACATATGGCTCTCGCCCTCCATCTGGCGGACGAGGGCGTCCTCTCCCAGCAGCCAGTACACGTTTTCCTTCAGGCCGCCCGGCATCGGATACACGCTGCCGAGGCCGAACTCGTGCTCCTCCTCATAGGGGAGCGCCGCGATGGGGTGGCGGTTGAGATAGTCCACCAGATGGTTGAACGTGACGTTATAGGAAACGTAGCCGCCGCAGTTGGGGTCGGAGATCTCGTTCTTCTTGGCGATGCAGGGGCTGATGAACGCCAGCTGGTCGGTGACGCCGGCGTACTTCTTGAAGTACACGGCGGCGCACATCATCGGGCTGTGCACCGGCATCAGCTTGTCGATCAGCTCCGGCAGATACTTTTCGATATAGCCCACCACCGCGGGACACGGCTGGGAAATGCCGCCGTAAAAGCGGTTCTCCGTGATGTACTTGATATAGCCCCAGGTGCAGATGTCCGCGCCGAAGGAAACGTCCAGAATGCGCCGCACGCCCGCGCCCTTGAGCTGACCGAGGATCTCCCGGTAGCGGTTGGGATAATTCGCCTTGAACGCCGGCGCGATCAGAATGGAGATCGGCTCCCCGCGGGAAAGCGCGTTGAAAAACGCCTCGGTGTCGTCGTTGTACGCGCGCGCCTCGTGAGGACATACGTCAAAGCAGGCGCCGCAGGAGACGCAGCGGTCCCCGTTCACCTGGATCGAATTGTGGCCGTCCTTCTCCACCGCCACGTTCGCGCCCCCGCAGCTGCACGCGCTGATGCAGCGATTGCAGCCGATGCAGTTGTCGTTCGTATAGACCAATCCCGTCAAAACGCTCATTATCTGTGTCAAGCCGTCCTTTCCGCCGAAGCCGCGCGGACACGCACCTGCGTCCTAATACTAATCGGAGATTAGTATAAAAATCGCGCATCCTTAAAATATGTCGAAAGATAGACTTATTGTAAACCCAAACCGCTCGCTTTGCAAGAAGCGAGCGGT
>JAFSXP010000152.1 GCA_017443965.1 Oscillospiraceae bacterium | reverse complement strand
TCTACCGCGGCGCGGACATCCTGATCCTCGACGAGCCGACCGCCGTGCTGACGCCGCAGGAGACCGACAAGCTGTTCGCCGTGCTGCGCAATATGCGCGACGACGGCAAGGCGATCGTCATCATCACGCACAAGATGCACGAGGTCGAATCGCTCTCCGACCGCGTGGCGATCCTGCGCCACGGGCAGTTCGTCGGCGATATGCTGACGAAGGACACCAACGCGCAGGAGATGACCAACATGATGGTCGGTCACTCCGTCGCGCTGAACATCGAGCGTCCCGATCCCGTCGATCCCAAGCCGCGCGTCGTGGTGGACGGGCTGACCGTCCGCAGCGAGGACGGCGTTTTGAAGCTGGACGACGTGTCGTTCACCGCCAACTCCGGCGAGATCCTCGGCATCGCGGGCATCTCCGGCTGCGGGCAGAAGGAGCTTCTCGAGGCGATCGCCGGTCTGCAGCCCGTGGAAAAGGGCAGCATCTGCTACGTGGACGACAACGGCGAGCGCGAGGAGCTGATCGGCAAGGACCCGCTCAGCATTGCCAACATGGGCGTATCGCTGTCGTTCGTGCCGGAGGACCGGCTGGGCATGGGACTTGTCGGCAACATGGACCTCTCCGAAAACATGATGCTCCGCTCGTTCCGCCGCGGTCACAGTCTTTTCACCGACCGCAAGTTCCCGCGGCAGCTCGCCGAGAACGTCGTGCGCGAGCTGGACGTGACCACGCCCGGCGTGACCACGCCGGTGCGGCGGCTGTCGGGCGGCAACGTGCAGAAGGTGCTGGTCGGGCGTGAGATCGCCTCCGCGCCGACCGTGCTGCTGACGGCTTACGCCGTGCGCGGTCTGGACATCAATTCGTCGTATACCATCTACGACCTCATCAACCGGCAGAAGAAAAACGGCGTCGCCGTGATCTACGTCGGCGAGGACTTGGACGTGCTGCTGGAGCTGGCGGACCGCATCCTGGTGCTGTGCGGCGGCAAGGTCAGCGGCATCGTGCCCGGGCGCGGCGCTCAAAAGCGCGACGTCGGCATGATGATGACGAAGCTGGGGGGTGACGGCAATGCATAAGACGCACAGTCCGCTCATTCACATCACCAAGCGCAGCGTCCTGCCGTGGTATGCGTCGTGGGGCATCCGCGGCGGCGCGATCGTGGCGGCGCTGCTCGTCTGCGCGCTGATCACAACACTTGTCACGGGCGAAAACCCCATCCAGGTCTATATCACGATCGTCAAGGGCTCATTCGGCAGCAGCCGCCGCATCTGGATGCTGCTGCAGAACATCGCGATCCTGCTTTGCGTCTCGCTGGCGCTGACGCCGGCGTTCAAGATGCGATTCTGGAACCTCGGCGGCGAGGGGCAGATGCTGGCGGGCGGTCTCGCGACCACGGCGTGCATGATCCTGCTTGCCGGCAAGGTGCCGAATTGGGCGCTGATCGCGCTGATGGTCGTCGCCAGCGTCGTCGCAGGCGCTCTGTGGGGCACGATCCCCGCCATCTTCAAGGCGCGGTTCAACACCAACGAAACGCTGTTCACACTGATGATGAACTACGTGGCGGTGCAGCTTGTCGCGTATTTCATCATCCTTTGGGAGGTCCCCAAGGGCGCGGGGCAGATCGGCATCATCAACCAGAAGACCGAGCTCGGCTGGCTGCCGATGCTGGGCGGGCAGAAATATCTGCTGAACGTCCTCGTCGCCGTGCTGATCTGCGTGGCGATGTACGTCTACCTCAAATACTCCAAGCACGGCTATGAGATCGCCGTCGTCGGCGAAAGCGAGCGCACGGCGCGCTATATCGGCATCAAGGTCGGGCGCGTGATCATCCGCACGATGCTGCTGTCCGGCGCGATCTGCGGTCTGACGGGCATGCTGCTGGTCGGCGGCACCGAGCATACGCTGACCACCACGATCACCGCAGGACGCGGCTTCACCGCGGTCATGGTGTCGTGGCTGGCGAAGTTCAATCCGCTGTGGATGGTGCTGACCAGCTTCCTGCTGGTGTTTCTGGAGCGCGGCGCGGGGCAGATCGCGACCGATTTCGGGCTCAGCGCCTCGTTCGCCGATATCCTGACGGGCGTGATCCTGTTCTTCATCATCGGCAGCGAGTTCTTCATTTCCTATAAGATCAACTTCCGGAAATCCGCGGGAAAGGAGGGGTAAGCGATGTTTGACTTTGTATCGTTCATCCCCCGCGCGGTCGTGCAGGGCACGCCGCTGCTGCTGGGCAGCACCGGCGAAACGCTGACGGAAAAATCCGGCAACCTCAACCTCGGCATCCCCGGCACCATGTACGTCGGCGCCATCTGCGGCGTCATCGGCGCGTTCTTCTACGA